>CAYRLP010000018.1:0-13738 GCA_964424935.1 uncultured Bacteroides sp. | reverse complement strand
TCCCTGGTAGACGATGGGATTCACCGTGGCTGAAAAGGTGAAGGTGGAAGCCAGGACCTCATCGCCCGGTTCCACCCCCATGAGGATCAGTGCCAGGTGAATGGCAGCCGTTCCCGAACTGAGCACGGCCACATGATCCACACCCGTATATTGTGCCAGGGCCGCTTCAAATCCATCCACATTGGGTCCCAGGGGGGCCACCCAGTTCGTATCAAAGGCTTCCTGGATATAGGGCATCTCCCGGCCCGACATATGGGGGGGAGAGAGGTAAATGCGTTTGTTGCTTGCTGACATGTCTGAGGTTTCCCGGGTATCGACTTTATCTGAAAATGGTCTTCAAGATAATAAGAATGTCTCCAAGGAAGGTACGCTGATGGTAATATTTCAGGTTGAGCCGCACCTTTTCCGGCCAGAGCACCTCATCGTTGTATTTCTCCGGGTCCTCTACCGAGGCCAGCAGCTCCTCTTCGTTGGCAAAAGCCAGGGTGGCGGGACTCGTGAGTCCGGGACGGAGCTCCAGGATCTTACGCTCCTCCCCGGAGAGCCGGTCGGCGTATTCGGGCATGTCGGGACGGGGACCTACAAAACTCATGTCCCCCTTCAGGATGTTCCAGAGTTCGGGAAGTTCATCCAGTTTGTATCTGCGCAGGGTGGCCCCGAGCGGGGTGATCCGGCTCTGCCCTTTCACGGAGATGCTGCCCCCGTCATGGTCCAGGGTCATGGACCGGAACTTGCAGATGGTAAAGGGTTTGCCGTATCGCCCGGTGCGTTCCTGCCGGAAAAGTGCAGGTCCGGGCATCCGGATCCGGATCAGCAGGGCAATCACCAGCAGGGCCGGGGAAAGCACCACCAGACCGAGCAGGGAAGCCACCATATCAAAAACCCGTTTCAGCATGGGCCCTTTGTTCTGTTAGATAAACACTGATGATATCCGTGATCCGGTGTGAACCGTTGGCATTGAAATGCAGGGGATCGGAAAAATTGCCTCCGTCGTAGATCATGCTGTCGCGGTTCATATCCAGGAAGGAAATGTGATCATGGGAAGCGCTGAAGTTTTCATAGTAGCGGCACAGCTTTTCATAGTCCTCCTCCTTGAAGGTCTGAAGCTTGGCGATATGCATGGGCATCATCACCAGGATCACATCCGCATGATGGTCCTGGATGGTCTCCATGCTCTGCTCGAACGCCTTCCGGTTCTCCTCATTGATCACAATGGGCTCGGTCCCCTTTTCCTCCAGCAAGGGCCGTATCATCCCTTCATCCAGGCTGTTGGTCTTCACATCCCCGCCGATCCCGAACAGTCCGGCCACAATGCTGATGAAGTTTCTCGAATCGAATCGTGTGGTCCGGATATACTTGTGTATGTAGTAGGCCCTGGGAGGCGCTTTCTCCTTCACATAGTGGTCTATGGTGCTGTCATCCATAAACGGCAGGAAGTGGGTATACACATTCTCGGCGGTCTTCATGCCCGATAGCAGAACCGGGTTGACCTCAAAGATCACGGTCTGTATCCCCTCCGGGTACATCTGAAAGAAATGGTCGATCATGGCCGAGCGGTCCATGACCGATACCCCTTCCCGGATATAGGTGGCAATCTGCCTGGAGGTTCGCTCCTCAATCTCCCAGACATTGTAACCGGACCCGGACATGGATGACCCGTTGATCAGGATCTCCGGGTGGTTCTGAAGATTGAACGGTTTCTTCAGGTCGTAGAAAAGAAGCACGGAGAAGATATAATCAAACAGAAAGAAGAGCACCACAAGGAGGAGGGTCCGTTTCAAAAACAGGAGATGTTTCATGCGCGCTTAAAACTGAAAATAAATAAAACTGTTCCCCTCAAATACGCCCAGGATCAGGATGACGAACAGGACCGAGAGGTAGGATGCATACCGGATCCAGATCCGCCTGTTGTTGAAGAAGGCGATCTTTCCCGGATAGAATTCATTCTTGAAATCCACCAGCAGCAGGGTGGCAATTCCCACGACCGAGTAAGCGAGTGTGGTCAGATCCAGGTAGGGCGAGCCCAGGTGGCCCGAAAAGATCCTGGAGTACACCAGGAATGAATCTGCCAGGGTATCGGCCCGTCCGAACACCTGCGAAGAGGTGAACAGCACAAAGGTGGTGATCATGCAGAACAGGAGATAGAGCGGCCTTTGCATCAGGCGGTATCTGTTTTCAAATGCGTTCCTTCGCTTGTGCAGCAATGCCTCCACACTCAGAAAGGTTCCCTGCATGAGTCCCCACACCACGGAGGTCATATCCGCATGGTGCCAGATCCCGCTGAGCAGAAAGGTAATCATCAGGGCCAGGACAATGCCCCAGATCCCGATTCTCCGGAAGGTAAAGGAGAGGGGTGTGTAGATGTAGTCGGTCAGCCAGGTGATCAGCGACATGTGCCATCTTCTCCAGAATTCGGCCATGCTGGTGGCGTAGAAGGGCCGGTTGAAGTTCTGCATCACGTTCAGCCCCATCACTTTGGCCACCCCGATGGCGATCAGGGAATAGCCCCCCAGGTCGGCATACACCTGGAAGGGATAGAGGATGGTGGCAATCAGGAGACTGCTCCCGTTGTGTCCGGGTATATTGTTGTACACCACATCCACATATATCCCGATCCGGTCGGCCACCACCAGTTTCATGAAGTAGCCCCATAACATGAGCTTCAGTCCCGCCGCCACGTTCTCATAGTTCAGGGGACGGAAATTCCTGAACTGGGGGATCATGTTCCTGGCCCGTTCGATGGGCCCCGACAGGATCAGGGGGAAGAAGGCCACAAAAAGCGCCACGATCCCGATGTTTTTCTCCGCCTCGATCTCCTCGTTGTAAACGTCCACCGTATATCCGATACACATGAAGGTATAGTAGGAGATGCCGATGGGAAGGATGTATTTCAGTTCGGGAAGGGGCCACCGCAGGTGGTGTTTCTCCAGTACGGCCAGGATCTCATTGTTTACGGCGCTGAAATACTTGAAAAAGAGCAGGGGCAGGAGGATCAGGAAGATATTGATCAGCATGTACCTGCGCTTCCGGTTCTCGTTCTCAGTACCGTCGATCAACCTGGTGAAGAGGTAGGTGGACAGGGTAATGCCCGCCGAAAGCAGGGCATATACCGGTTTGATATTCATGTAAAAGAAATAGCTGGCGGCTAGCAGGGTGACCCACCGGTACCTGGCCGGGGTCAGGTATGAAAGGATCACAACCGCCGGGAAAAACAGGAAGAAGTTTAGGGAAGTAAAAACCATTTCTGCGTATGAATCCTACAATTTTGAAATAATAATATCCACCAGGTCTCCCACATTGCGCATCTTGTTCAGGTCTTTCAGCCTGAACTTCACGGAGAAGCTGTTTTCCACCTCCGTGATCAGCAGCATATGGGTCAGCGAATCCCAGCTCTCCACATCGTTGGCGGTCAGTTCATCACTGATCTCCAGGGAATCGTTGTCAAATACCTTTCTGAATATGCCTGTTAATTTCTCATAAATGTTTGCTCGTTCCATAATTCATGTGTTTTATACCAACTCTTTTTTCAGTAAATGCTTTGTGTTCGAGGGCAGGTACTTCAGGATCTCCAGATCATCCGTTTCGATGGTGTCCACGATCCGGAAACCTATCTTCTCATTGGCCCGTACGGCCGCTACATTGCATCCGAATACCTGGGTATATACCTCTTTTACCTCCGGATGGGACTGCAGCAGGTACTCGATCATTTTTTCGGTCAGGATGCCGAAAAGCTTCCTGCCCCTGAACTCCTTCACCACATATCCGGCTCCCTTCTGGATGGTCCCCATCTGGTAATCCATATGGATCTTGCGGACGATGGGGTTCACCGAGGCCGCCTTCAGGATGCTTTCCCTGGGAAGCACATAGCTCAGCAGGTTTCCCTTCAGTTCGGCTGAGGAGAGGCCCTCGCTCCCTTCCACCCAGGAACTCAGGGCGGCCACCACCTTCCCTTGCACCTCGGCCACCAGGAAGCTGGAGACCGAAAGCTCACAGCCGTCGATCTCTTCCTCTAGCATGTCTTTCACATAGTTCCTGGCCTCCTCTTCCGTAAGCCCGAAAATGGTGGTGTAGGACAGGATGTCCGTCCCGCTCTTTTCGGCCTCGATGATGGTATCCGCCAGGAAGGGGATGTCATCCAGCCCGGCCGGTCTGTACCTGAATTCTTCCATAACTTATTTGCCAATCAGTTTTTTCAATTCCTTCCGGTCCACCTTGTCGCTTGAATTCAGCGGAAACTGCCGGACGGCGACGAATTTCGAAGGGATCATGTACGAGGGCAGCCGCTGTTTCAGATGCTGTTTCAGCCCGTCGAAGTCCTCCTCCCCCCCTTCCACAAAGAGTGCAATCTCATGGCTGCCCACCATATTCTCATAGGTCAGCGCCACCACACTCCGGCCCTGGCTTGCTTCCCGGGCATGGTGTTCAATCTCTCCCAGCTCGATGCGATACCCCTGTATCTTCACCTGGAAGTCCATGCGTCCGGCATACATAATATCTCCATCGGTATCAAAGAAACACAAATCACCCGTCTTATAAAATCTGAGCGTCTCCCCGTTTACCTCGGCCTCAAAAAAAGATTCCCGGTTCTTCTCCGGATTCTTCCAGTATCCCGAGGTCACCTGGTCGCCGGAAATGCACAGCTCACCTTTCTGGTTGGGCGGGAGAACGGCTCCTTTCTCATCGATAATGATGGCGGTGATCCCGTCCAGGGGTTTCCCGATGGACAGCATTCCGTTCAGCTCCTTGTTGGTCCGGTCCCGGTAGTACCTGGAAAAGGTGCAGTAAATAGTCCCTTCGGTGGGACCATAGAAGTCGTAGATCTCTGCCCGGGGCACACAGGCGGACCACTCCCGCACCAGCTCCAGGGCGGAGGCTTCGGCCGTAAGGATATTGTAGCGCAGATCCGGTAGGTCGATCTCCTCAAAATAGGGCCTGAAGAAACGGATCATGGAGGGTGCCATCACACAAAAGGTAAGACGCTGATCCTCAAGCAGCTCCGAAGCATAGCTGTACTTGATCTGATCGTGGGGGATGGTATAGACCGAGGCCCCTTTTACCAGCGGAACCAGGAAGGCCTGAACGGACACATCAAAGGTCAGATCAAAGGCCTGCAGGCAGCGGTCGTTTTCATCCAGGGAGATCCCCGATTTCCAGAAGGCCTGCATGAACGCGGCCAGGTTCTTTCGGGTAATCGGGACCCCCTTGGGTTTCCCGGTGCTTCCGGAGGTAAAAAGAATGTAGGCCAGCTCATTGTCCGGGACACCGGCCGGTTCCAGGTTCGCCGCATCCCCGGAAAGCCCTCTGCTGTCCAGATTCTTCATTTCCGGGAACATGGGGACGGGGGAAGAATCCAGGACCAGGTCGATCCCTGCCTGCCGTATGATCTCCTCGCCTCTTTCCACGGGATGCTGCGGATGCAGTGGCACATAGGCCAGCCCTTCCAGCCATAGCGCCAGGATGGAGGCATAGGTTTCAAGATCGTCATTGGTGACCAGTCCGATACAGCGGTTGCTGTGCGGGGTGTTCCGCAGCTCCGAGCGGATGCCTGAAACCCTTTCCGCCAGGTCCCTGTAGGTATGGCTCTGTTCCCTGATAAAAAAGGCCCGGCGGTCGGGAAAACGTGCGACCGCTTCTCTTATTGGCCCTAGAATCTGTTTCTCAAACATAAAGATAATCCCTCTTTTTAACGGTCGTTCTATTCTGAAGTTTCAGGATTTACGAACTCCACCAGGATGTACTCGTTCTGCAGCTCTTTCAGCACAACCAGGGTTGAATTCTTTGAATGGGCTTTCATCACGGCATGGTTGTTTCTCGACATGGTGGACAGACAGCGGAATCCCATGCTCCAGGCCGTCTGGTACATGACCCGGTTCATCACGTTCCCTATCCCCTTCCCCCGGTAGGCCCTGTCAATGATCCTCCCCACGAAACACCGCCTGTTGGCAAAAAAACGGAGAAAGAAGTAGCCCACCATACGCTCCCCGTCAAAGGCCCCCATCATCAGGAAGGAGCGCTTGCGGAACTGCTTCTTGATGGACGCGGGGTCGAATCCGTGGGGACTGAACCAGGTGAGGTCGGCAGGATCCTGGGCCTTGATGAGTGCATGCAGCTCCTCCGCATCGGCCGGGAGCAGGCGCCGGAATGCAAATTGCGACTCTCCCGTCGCCCGGAGCTGTTCCGATACATGCCGTTCCAGCGACGATCCGTAGAACAGGTTAAAGACCAGTCCGTTGCCCCACTCGATCAGGCTCCAGAGGAACCCAAAATGATGCTTGATAAAGATCAGGATTTTTTCCATGATACATACTGCTCCAGTTCCTGCTTCAACCCTTGTTTAGCAGGTAACTGCCAAAGAAGTTTGCACCAGTTGTGGTTGCCCTCGATCAGTTCCGGACCCGTTTCGGTGATGGCGATGTCCCAGCCCACCGACAGGTTTTCCGGCGCATGCAGGGCCGCCCTGCGGGATAGATCCTTCACCTCTTTCCAGTAGGGAAGCGCAAAGCCGTTGATCCGGTTTCCGCTCACCGGGTGCAGGTCCCGGTCCTCCTTGGTGATATCGCTGTATACCCCCGGGCCGGTAACTACCCCGGTTTCCAGGTCCACCGGCGCCGCCAGGTTCCCGGCCCCCATATTGTCGACCGGGGAATTTACCGAGATCCGGAACCTGGCTCCCAGAAAGCGTACCTCCCCCTGATGGACCTGCGTGAACACCCTTACCGTATTCAGCCCTGAAGACGATAGTGCCATAATGTCCGGGTGCTGCAGTACATATTCCTCCACCAGATCATAACCGTTCTCGGCCATATGATCAAGCAGGCCGGAAGGATTGAAATCGCTGCAGCTTACTACCTCCACCTCGGCCCCCACCTGGCCCCGTGATCCCTTCAGTACAAGGCGGCCCGATTCATTCTGAAGCAGGTCCTGAAGAAGATCCGGGTCCGACTTGAGCAATTGCCTGTCCCCTGTCCTCCGCCTGATGAATGGCTGGTACCGCTTCAGAAACTCTATTTTATCTTCCAGGATCCTCCTGGTTTTCCTGGGATTCATTTTCAACTGATATTCGTAGAGGTAGCCGGGTCCCGCCCACTTCAGGCGCTCACTCCTTTCCATGCTGAAAAAACGGAAATAGAAGTAATCCAGCAGGGAAATGTTATAACGGAATACGGAGGCCATCATGTCCAGAACAAGTATCCCCTTCGATTTTCCGGTACTTTCTGCGGCATGGTTCAGGAAACGCCGGTACTTTGCGCGGTCAAGTCCCCTGATATAGTAAACAAGGTAGAGGAATCTGTTTAATCTCATGTGTTGAACTAAAATTCGCTGTCGTCAGGAAAGAACGGACCCAGAAGTGCATCCTCCATATCAAAAGTGGGTCTGCCCGTATTCCATTCAAGCAGTTTGGGCGTACCCGATTCATCCACACAAACATCCCAGCCAATCAGTCTAATATAGGGATTTTGCTGATGTGCCTTTTTACACTTGGCAATAATTTCGTGGTACATGGGTAATTTCAGATCCGCAAACCTGAATCCCGTGTTCTTATGGGTTTCCCCTCCCGGGTACCCATAATCGTCATAGGCCACGGGTGCCGGGTTGCCGTCCGGATCCATGGCGACGCAGGAACCCCCGGCTACCAGGTTATCCACTTTTGAACCATCCACACCGAACCGAAGGATCACAAATACAATATCAACGGAACCGTCTTTTTTCAGAAAGGTGGTCACCCGCAAAGTATTCACACTGTCGGGATGGAGCTCATGAAGCAGCTTGTACTGTTTTATTTCAGGTTGAATGACATAATTCAGACCCTTTACAAGCTTATCGGGACTGAATTCGGAAGCATGCATGAACTGGACCTGGTTGCCTCCCCAGCCAAATTCCTGTTTGACAACAATGTTCCCGTCATAGGTGGCCATGAATTTTCTCAATTCTTCCTCTTTCACCACTTCAAACTTGCTGTTATAGTAGAGGCCCAGCACGCGGACGAACAGGGGTTCCACGGCAAAATCGCCAAAACGCCTGTAATCATAGGTTTTCAGGCTGCCAAAATCCCTGTAAACAGGGGGATTCAGTTTTGGTTCCAGGATATGCAGGAAATAGTCGAAGGGAATCCAGCCCCTGATAAATTCTCCCCTTGCTTCTGTATAGAGCGCCAGGTACGGCCAGTAGGCCGCTTTGCCAAAGCGCTCCCTGGCATACTCCTTTATGGCTCGCTTGACCTCTTTGTTTACTGCGGATTTTCCGTTTCTGGCGATGAATTTTTTCCTTGCCTTATGGGCCTCCCTCCTTAACCCGAGCATGAGTAATTTTCTCTTCATCCTGGTGTAGGACTTCTGGGCCCTGAAATACCTGTCTGTCAAAAAAGCTTTCATATCATGATTGGTTAAAATTCTGAATCATCCGGGAAAAAAGGACCGAACAGGGCTTCCTCCATATCAAATGTCGGCCTGTCGGTGGTCCATTCAACAAATCTGGGTACTCCTGCTTCGTCCACACAAACATCCCATCCAACGAGTCTGACGAACGGGTAATTCCGATGTGCGGTTTTACACAGGTCAAGGATCTCCTGGAACATCGGGAATTCCAGATCGGCGAACAGAAACCCGGTGTTCTTATGCCGATCCCAGCACACACAGCCATTTTTGTCGTAGGCTACATTTGCCGGCCGGCCATTCATATCAAAATGGATGCATTGTCCGCCCGATTCAAGACTGTCGACCTTGGAACCATCCACGCCAAATCTTAATATCACGTACAGAATGTCCACCGTCGCATCCTTTTTCAGGAAGGTGGCCACCCGGAAGGTATTCACACTATCGGGATAGAGGTCATTCAGCAATTTGTACTGCTTTAAATAGGGCTGAATCACATATTTTTTCCCGGGCTCCAGCAGTTCAGGCCTGAACTCGGAGGAATGGAGAAAGCGGATCTGCTTTTCTCCACTGCCATAATCTTGCTTGATAACCAGGTTATCGTTATAGTCTGAAAGCAACTGCCCGAGCTGTTCCTTGTCCAGGAGTTCAAACTCCGGGTCATAAAAGAGGCCCGCCACCGAAAAGAAGACAGGTTTGATAACAGAATCCCCAAACCGCTTGTAATCAAAAGAATCCTGATTACCCAGCTCCCTGTAGACCGGAGGGTTCCACTTTGGCTCAAGCACATATACCAGATAATCGAAGGGAACCCATCCTTCCACAAACTTCCCTCTGATTTCCGTATAAAGTGCCAGGTAGGGCCAGTACGCTGCGCTTCCAAATCGTCGCCTGGCATAGGCCTTGATGGACCTGCGGATCTTTCTGTTAACCACGGACCTTCCGGCCTGCTGGACAAAGCGCTTCCTTTCCCGGAGCGCATCCAGCCTGGCATAGGCCAGTCTGAGTCTGAGAATAAAGCGCTCAATGGATTTCATCAGCCGGTAATACCTTTCTAACAACCTCTTTTTCATGGTTTGCCTGACTTAGCGCTTATTAAAATTCTGAATCATCCGGGAAAAATGGGCCCCACAATGAATCTTCCCAGGTGAAGCTGGCCCGCTGCGTGTTCCATTCGATCAGTCTGGGTGATCCGGATTCATCCACGCAGATATCCCAGCCAATCAGGCGTATGTGGGGATATTTACCGTGAATGGAGGCACAGCTGTCCAATATATCGGGGAACATGGGAATTTTCAGGTCCGCGAATACCACACCGGTGTTCTTATGCTTCCGGTCTGCCTCCATTGCATAGTCATCTATAGATATTTCCGCGGGTTTGCCGGTGAGATCAATGAAAATGCACTGTCCGCCGGAACTGAGATTATCCACCCTCACACCATCCACTCCGAATCGCAGGTAGGTTAACAGGACCTCTATGGATCCGTCCTTCTTCCGGAAGGTGTACACCCGGATGGTATTTACGCTGTGCGGGTAGAGCTCATGCAGTATTTTATGCTGTTTCACAAAGGGCTGGATGACGTAGTTGGTACCCCGGTGAAGCTGCGCAGGTCTGAACTCCGATGAATGCATCACCCTGACCTCCTTTCCTCCCCAGCCAAATTCCTGTTTCACCACAATGGTATTGTCATATTCAGCCAGGGATTTCAGAAGCGCCGTCTCCCCGACCGGTTCAAATTCTGCATTGTAAAAGTTATCCGATATATACTGGAAGAGCGGCTTGATGGCAAAATCTCCAAAACGGCTGTAATCAAGGGTTCTGATATCACCGATGTTGGCATATCCCGGGGGATTTAATTTCGGCTCCAGTACATAATAGAAATAATCGAAAGGGATCCAACCATCCATGTATGCTCCCCTCTGTTCTGCAGCCAGGGCCAGACCCGGCCAGTAAGATGCACTGCCGAAGCGTTTTTTTGCATAGGCCTTAATGGCTTTTTTGATCTTCCGGTTCACTACAGAACTGCCTTTTTTCCGGACGAGCGTTCGTCTGATCTGGTGAAGTTCTATTCTTGTATCGAACACCTGGAACCACCGGATCAGTTTCTCAAATAATCTGAGCAACCGGAAATATCTATGTGCAAGAAATTCTATCATCCTACTGGAGTTCCGAATCATCTGTTAAGAATGGGCCGAACAGGGCATCCTCCCAGGTCACGCTCGGACCGTCCGTATTCCATTCGATGAGTTTCGGCTCGCCCGATTCATCAAGACAGACATCCCAGCCTATAAACCGCAGATAGGGATATTTCTGATGTGCGCCTATGCAAGCATCCCTGACCTTATGGAATTCGGGGATCTGCAGATCCGCAAACCGGTATCCGGTATTCTTATGGTACTCCCCGGTTCGCACACCATAGTAATCATAGCCAAATTTTGCAGCTCTTCCTGAAGGGTCAATATAGATACAGCTGCCACCCGAGCTCAGGTTATCCACTTTTATTCCATCCACTCCAAAACGCAGCATGGTGTACAGAACCACAGTGCTGCCATCCTTTTTCTGAAAGGTCATGACCCGTAAGGAATTGACACTGTGCGGGTAGAGTTCGTTCAGAACTTTGTGCTGTTTTACAAAGGGCTGAATAATATAGTTGATTCCTTTCTGAAGCTGTTCCGGTTCGAACTCTTTTGAATGAATCACCCTTACCTGCTTGCCTCCCCAGCCAAATTCCTGCTTTACGACGATGGTATCGTTGTAATCGTTTAAAAAATCCATGACCTTATCCACCTCAACTACTTCAAAATCAGCATTATAGAAATGTGTGTTGATCCTTAAGAAAAGCGGCGTGATGGCAAAATCACCAAAGCGCCTGTGATCGATGGATCGCATATCTCCCAGGTTGACATAGGCTTTGGGATTCATTTTCGGCTCCAGGATATACTTGAAATAAGATTCCGGGATCCAGCCTTTTTCAAATTTTCCCTTTTGTTCCGTCAGTTTGGCCAGGTGGGGCCAGTAGCTTGCCTTGCCAAAGCGCTCCTTGCAATAGGCCTTGATCTCTTTTTTCACTTTCCTGGTAACAATTGGCTTTTTGCCGCTTCTTTTCAAGTGCTCCTTCCGGAGTTTTATGGCCCAGGCGCGTTCATGGATAAAAGACAATCGCAAGACAATGCGATCTATCAATTTCAGGAACTGAAAGTATTTATTCCTTAAGAAAACAATCATGTTCTGCTGGTTTTAGGGTTTACCATTAGGGGAAGAATGCATCCCCTTCCGCCCACAGGGGACCGAATATCGCATCGTCCGGGTGAAATCCAGGATTATCGGCATTCCATTCCAGTAGTTTCGGTTCGCCATGTTCATCCACACAAACATCCCAGCCAATTATCCTAACATACGGGTAAAGTTGATGTGCGGTTACACATTGATCCTTGATCTCCTGAAACATAGGCACCTTCAATTCGGCAAAGGGGAATCCGGTATTCACATGCCTTTCCCCCTGTACCAGGCCCATTAGATTGTATGCAAACCTGCTGGGATTTCCGGCCTCGTCAAAATAGATGAATTGTCCCCCGGAGGAGAGGTTGTCGAGGGTTGACCCGTTAATCCCGAACCGGAGGATCACCCCTTTGACTATAACGGAACCATCGGGCCTGAGATAGGTGGTCACCCGGAATGTATTTACACTGTGGGGATAGAGGTCGCTCAGCGATTTATACTGCTTCACATAGGGCTGAACGACGTAGTTCAGATCCCTGCGGAGCATATCCGTACTGAATTCAGATGCTTCCATTACCTTCACCTGCAGGCCATGGGTGCCCCGTTCCTCTTTTACCACGATACGATCCTTATGTGCGGCCAGCTTCTCCGCTACCTTTGCTTCATCCAGCAGGTTTAAATCTGCATCGTAGAACAGGCCCGAAATAAGAACACACAGAGGCCTGATGGCAAAATCCCCGAAAATCCGGTGATCATAGGTCTTGTTTTCACTGATCTCACAGTCGTGTGGCGGATTGATACGGGGCAGTATCTTGTAGCGATAGTAGTCGTAGGGAAGCCATCCCTTCACGAATTCCCCCCTTAATTCCGTATAATAGGCCAGGTAGGGCCAGTAAGCCTTTGATCCGAATCTTTCCCTGGCATATGCCTTTATTTGCCTTTTAACCTGCCTGGTTACCACGCGCTTCCCCTTATGCCTCACTACCTGTCTTCTCCCTCTGTGAGCCAGGATCCTTGAATAGGTCACCGTTAGTCTCTCCATAGCACGCCTGACCGACGCCATGAAACTGAAATATCTGTTTTCGAACCTGGAGCTTGCCATGGGCCTTATCTTTCCGTTTGCTGTCTTATAACTTCGATTCGAATTTTCGCTTTGCCAGCTTAAACAGCCTGCTATCCTTCTTTGTATAGGCATGCTTGCGGTAGTAGTTTCTGAAAGGCATGAGCAGGTTGGCCTTTATCCGGGGGATCAGGGGCAATCTGAAACCCATGCCGTTTCTTACCGCATCACTGCATGTACCGCAAACTCCGCATGGGGTAATTTTTTTCCGTGGCCGCCGGCAAAATGAGGTCATAAGCAACAGATCAGCCCAGCCACCATCTTTTGCTATCTGGTAACAATCTTTTTTAGTTACCTTTTCGAGGGGATTGGTAATATTTTTAAACACAGCGGAGTTCCCGAAAAAGTTTGCTACAAGGATCTCATCCGGCAGGGTGTCCTCATCAAGTTCGTAAGCCAGGTCAATCTGGTCAATCTTAAATTCCCTGCAGTAGTAAGCCAGTATCTGATATTGCTCCTTAATCGTAACCTGTTTTCTGAGTTCTTCTATCTCTGTATCCACGGCCTCTGACCTGGGAATGGAATCTTCGTTGGTATAGACCGTGGGAAGGAGCCTCGGTCTGAATTCCGGATATTTTGACAACAGGGCCCTTCGGATATCGATCATGGTATCGATCTCAATACCTGTAGACTCCTCATGCCTTACGATGTAGTGAGGTCGAACCGGGACCGAGGTGGTCATGAGCCGCTGAATCAGGTTGAATGTTGAATCCATCCCTCCTGTCCAGAAGGCATTTATCACTTGGTCTGTCTCTTTCATTTCTCTCTATTTATACAGGATAAGCAGCTGAGGTGCTACAGGGGGACTTCGTGAATACCGCCCTGCATTTCTTTATCGTTAATAAGCTCCGTGATGGATTTGAATGGGAACTCCCGGATTAGCCTCTCCATCTTCCTTTTAACGGTCCCTTTATTCATGCGGTAAAATGTTAAAGGGATCCTTTGCCTTAAATCCAGCGAGGCCTTTGCCTTATAGAAGAATTCGGGATATTTCCCGGTATCCAGCTCGTAGGGATGCATGTGAAC
>CAYRLP010000017.1:13133-13784 GCA_964424935.1 uncultured Bacteroides sp. | reverse complement strand
GTGCCGGCTCTTAATATGTGTGTGCTGGAGTTTACCGATCCGGGCGATACGGTGGTGGTTCAGCCACCTGTCTATTTTCCCTTTTTTTCTGCGGTGGAGAACCATGGAAGGTTGCTCGTTTACAATCAGCTGTTAAAGGGAAAAAACGGATATGAAATGGATCTGGAACATCTGGAGGGATTGTTCCGGAAGGGGGTGAAGCTATTTTTTCTCTGTAATCCGCATAACCCGGTAGGAAAAGCCTGGAAACCTGAAGAGTTAAAGAAACTGGCCGATCTGTGTGTCAGGTACCATGTGATCGTGATCAGCGATGAGATTCACTCCGACCTGCTCCTTTTCGGAAACCGCCACCTGCCATTTGCCATGCTGGGAAAGGAAGTTGCTGACCTGACCCTGACCTGCATGGCACCCAGCAAAACCTTCAACCTGGCCGGACTCTATACATCGGTGATGATTGCCACGAATCCGGATCTCATGAAACGGTATGAACGCATTCTGGATGCGGTGCATGTGGGAGGGGATAATATCCTGGGACAGGTGGCCCTTGAAGCGGCCTATACAAAAGGGGATGAATGGCTCGACCAGCTGCTGGCCTACCTGGAGAAGAATTACCTTGAATTCAGCGCTGCATTGCAGTCTTCCGTACCGGAG
>CAYRLP010000017.1:4967-13123 GCA_964424935.1 uncultured Bacteroides sp. | reverse complement strand
ATCTCACCCCTGGAAGCCACCTACCTGGCATGGCTCGATTTCTCCTTTCTGAGGCTTGATGACCGCGGACTCAGGGAATTCATCATTGAAAAGGCGGGACTTGGGCTTAATGACGGGCCCATGTTCGGTCCGGGCGGATCACAACATCAGCGCCTGAATCTGGCCACCCCCCGTAAAATAGTGATGGAAGGAGCCTCACGTCTGGCCCGTGCCCTGGAACGGGCTTAATCATCCTGTCAGGTTGCCCTGCCCCAAACATGTCAAAATGACAATTTATCGTCAGGCAGAATGTCAAAATGACAGATATCTGTCCCCCTGCGGGCATTGGTACGGGAATTGACATGGGTTGTTCAGTGATTAAAAATCAGAAACAATCTAAATAAATAGGAGGAACAAAACATGTTAGCAAGAATGAACAGACATTACGTACCCGCTTACTGGGATGATTTTTTCAATGACCGGTTCTTTAATCAGTTGAGCCATATAAACTGCAAGGAGAACAGTCCGGCCGTTAATGTAGCAGAAGACGAAAAGGGATATACCATTGAGGTGGCTGCTCCCGGACTTGGCCGGAATGATTTTAATCTGGAAATCGAAAATGATATCCTGACCATTTCATCGGAGCACAAAGAGAGCAAAAAGGAAACCAATCAGAACTTTTTGCGCCGGGAGTTTAACTACCAGTCTTTCAAGAGGAGCTTCCAGCTGCCCGATACCATTGACCAGGAGCAGATCCAGGCCACCCATGAAGAAGGGATCCTGAAGCTGACCCTCCCCAAGAAGGAGGAGCTGGTTCAGAAGGCATCCAGGCAGATTGAGATACAATAAGATACGGATTGCTTCAGGGCAATACCCTGCAGTATGCGTTTAGTCAGGTTATTTGGTGAGAGCAGGTCCCCGTTGAGGGTCCTGCTTTTTTTTGTATTTCATCTTCCCCCAGGTCATAATAATCACACCAGCAATGGTGATCAGTCCCCCGCTTAGTTGCAGCATTTCAGGCAGAAGGGAAAGATAGATCATGGAGCCCACCATTACAAAAAGGGCACGGGTGGACTGAATAATCATGGTACGGGAAGCTTCGATGTATTTAAGGGCGGAATACTGGGCTAGGCCCGTCATGAATGGTCCCAGCAGGGAGCCAACGGCCATGTTCATGGCAGCTCTGCCTGATACGACGAAGGATTCATGCCGAATGATCATGGCTGCTACGGCAAATACAAAAAGGAAAACCACACGGTTAAGGGTTAATATACTCGGATGGATATCCCGGATCCTGCTTTTGGCTGTTACCATGCTGATGGAGGAAAATACCGAAGAGACCAGGATCCAGCCGGATCCTTTACCGAAGAATTCAGCGATCGTGGCATCCCTGGTATAGGTGATCATGATCACCCCCCCGATGGTCAGGATGATCCCGATGGCTTCCACCAGGTTGAACCGCTCCCCAAGGAACCGGATTCCGAGAATGGTCACAAATATCGGGGTCAGGTTGGACAGGAAAGCGATGGTAGTCGGGTTATCCGCCAGCTGAATGGCGAGAAACAGGAGCGTGGCCGCACCCAGTTCAAGCAGACCGATGATAACCAGGGTCAGATTGGAGGCCCTGCTCAGTTTGGGTATCTTTTTGATCATCCCGGTAATCACCAGGAATGGGAGGATATAGATCAGGGCAAAGGCGAACCAGTAGAACTGGAACTGGAAATAATTCACCTCCAGCAATGCAGCTTTGGAGAATACATATACATTAGCCATGCCGAGCACAGCCAGGAATGCAAGTGCAATGCCCTTAATGGTCGGATGAATTCTGGGAAAAAGTTCTTTCATAGGAATAAAAAAACCGGGGCTGGCCCCGGTCCATTAACATTCCGCAGATGAAATTGTTTAAAGCCTGGATTTGATTTTTGCGGTTTCTTTTTCAAAACCGGGTTTCTCAAGCAATGCAAACATATTCTTTTTATAGGCTTCCACACCCGGCTGGTTAAAGGGGTTAATTCCCAGCATATAGCCGCTGATTCCGCATGCATTCTCAAAAAAATAGAGCAGTTGTCCCAGCCAGCGTTCACTGAGTGCAGGGAGGGAGATCCTCAGGTTGGGAACACCGCCGTCCAGGTGTGCCAAAATGGTGCCCAGCTCTGCCATTTTATTCACGTGGTCGATGTTCTTTCCTTCGAGATAATTCAGTTGATCCAGGTTGGCAGGTTCACCGGGGACTTTGACCTGGTATTTGGCGTGCTCCACACTGATCACCGTCTCAAAGAGGGTGCGTTCACCTTCCTGGATATATTGCCCCATGGAGTGGAGATCCGTGGAGTTATCCACTGCAGCAGGAAAGATCCCTTTCCCCTCTTTCCCTTCACTTTCGCCGTACAGCTGTTTCCACCACTCGGAAACATAGTGAAGCTTGTTGTGATAATTGACAAGGAGTTCAATCTTCTTCCCGGAGCGGTACAGGGCATTTCGGGTGGAAGCATAAAGGGCTGCCGGATTTTCTTCAAAGGGAATGACAGGATCGCAACGCCGGTTCATCTCCCGGGCCCCTTGAACAAGGGCTCTGATATCTACCCCGCAAATAGCCAGTGGGATCAATCCTACCGGTGTAAGTACGGAAAACCTGCCTCCCACATTATCCGGGATCACAAAACTACGGTAACCCTCTTCATCCGATAATTGCCGAAGTGCTCCCCTGCTGGAGTCCGTAATGGCAATGATGCGGCTTCGGGCCTCTTCCCTGCCCACTTTTTTCTCCAGGTGATTTTTAAGGATCCTGAACGCCAGAGCAGGTTCGGTGGTGGTTCCGGACTTGGATATGACCACGATGGAATAGGTCCGTTCGTCCAGCAGCTCCAGCAACTCGTGCATATAATCTTCGCCTATATTCTGACCGGCAAACAACATTTGTGCTGCTTCCTGTCCATCCCGCAGATGTGCAAAATTATGAGCCAGCGCATCGTAGACAGCACGGGCACCCAGATAGGACCCGCCGATTCCCACTACAACCAGAAGCTCCGTGTTCTCTTTCATCCCTGCCACAGCTTCTTCCATACCTGCAAGCTGTTGATCGGTAACTTCATCGGGCAGGTGAAGCCAGCCCAGAAAATCGTTACCCGCGCCGCTCCCCTGGTAAAGGGTGTGCTGGGCGGATGCGACCTCAGGGGAGAGTTTTTTTATTTGTTCAGCTGAAACGAAAGGGTAGGCCCTGGTAATATCAAGTTGCATCTGTTCCATAGGGTTGCTCTTTGAGGTTCTTTATATCTGCCGCAAAGTAACTAAAAAACTTTCTTCCTCTCCATTTGATTCTTGACGGATTTTTGGGTTACTTATATGTTGAAATGAAAAAAATGACCGAAATAGAAAAACTAGACCGAATCGCCATTAACGTCCGGTCACGGAAATTACTTAACCAGCTGCTGGATGAGAATCCGGAATTTGCTGAAATCCTCAGAAATTCAAAGAACGAAACCGAGGTCGTGGTTGGTGTCAAGGAATGGATCAAACGGACCCTCAGGGACAGGGAGAATGCGTTCAGCTATTATCAGGCCAGTCATTCGGACAGCGAGTTGTTTGACAGGCTGGAATGGCGCGATTATGCCATCATCCGTATCCTTGACTATATTGATCATGCAGGGATTGAATACCCCGATCTGAACCTTCGGGGCGAAATTGCGGTCAGTAATCCCCTTCGACTGATCTGGCTGGCCGTTCATAAAGGGACCGGTGGAGCCAAGCCTGATTTTTTCATTGACATGATCATGATGTTCCGGCAGCTCAGGGGCGAAAGCGAACAACCTGAATTCCATCCCGAGAAAGTCGCTGAGTGGATGGATCGTTATCCGTCAGGCCTGGATCCACGAATTGTCAGGCTCAGGGAAGAGAACAAACAGCGGATTATCGCGATTCTGCTGGAACTGATCGACAGCGGGGAAGTAAAAAGCCGGCGATTCTTTTTTGAACCGGGCATGGATCAGGCTGGCAAACTTGAAAAGATGGAAGAGTGGTGGCTGGATTACCGATTTCACCTCCGTTTTGCCGTCCGGTCACCGGAATTATTGAACCGGATGCTGGATCATTCGCTTGACCCTGATACCATGAAGATCCTGAAGGATGCTGAGCAGGCCGGGATCCCCTTCTTTGTGAATCCCTATTACCTGTCCCTGCTTCATGTCAGGGTCCCATATTTTGCAGTGGGGGCCGACCTGGCCATCAGGTATTATGTGCTTTACAGCAAGCAGCTTGTGGAAGAATTCGGAAATATCGTTGCCTGGGAAAAAGAGGACCAGGTAAAGCCGGGGAAACCAAATGCAGCAGGCTGGTTGCTTCCGGAAGGACATAACATACACCGGCGCTATCCGGAGGTGGCCATTTTAATACCGGACACCATGGGCCGGGCCTGTGGCGGATTGTGTTCATCCTGCCAGCGCATGTATGATTTTCAGGGCGGAAGACTCAACTTTGACCTGGATAAACTGACACCAGGTGAAAAGTGGAATGAGAAGCTGAAAAGACTGTTGGCCTATTATGAAAAGGATTCCCAGTTGAGGGATATCCTCATTACAGGCGGAGACGGCCTGATGAGTTCCGATAATTCACTCCGGCAGTTGCTGGATGAGATTTATAACATGGCGGTCCGGAAAATTGAACGGAACAAATCCCTGCCCGAAGGTGGGAAGCTGGCTGAACTGGTCCGGGTCCGGATCGGAACCCGGCTGCCCATTTATCTGCCCCAGCGGATCACACCCGCACTGGTGGAAATCCTCAAAGAATTCAAGGAAAAGGCCCGGAAAACCGGGGTCCAACAGTTCCTCATACAGACTCATTTCGAGTCACCCATGGAGGTCACCCCGGAATCAAGTCTGGCCGTCCGGCGTCTGATCTCCGCCGGCTGGACCATCACCAATCAGCTGGTATTTACAGTTGCAGCCTCCCGAAGGGGTCATTCGGCGAAACTGCGCAAAGTGCTGAACGATATCGGAGTCCTGCCTTATTATACCTTCACCGTGAAGGGCTACATGGAGAACAACGCCGGATTCACGCCCAATGCCCGGATCGTTCAGGAACAGCTTGAAGAAAAGGTGGCAGGAAGGATTCCCCCGGATGCCTTTGAAGAAATAAAAAGATTACCGGAAGATGCCACCCTTATGACGGAAAACATTCAGGCCCTCCGGAAGGATACGGGTTTGCCGTTCCTGGCGACGGATCGAAATGTACTCAACCTGCCCGGTGTGGGTAAAAGCATGACATTCAGGGTCGTCGGAATTACCCGTTACGGGCGCAGGATCCTGGAGTTTGACCATGATAAAACCCGCAGGCACAGCCCGATCATAGAGAAGATGGGGAAAGTCATTATCATCGAGTCCAAATCCATACACGAATACCTCAGCCAGCTGGAGGATCTGGGAGAGGACCGGGAAGATTACAAGGGACTGTACGGTTATTCCCTGGGCCAGACCGAACAGCGTAATCCCGTGCATGAATATCCGGATCCTGCCGCTCAGATCACTGAGACTATGACCAACCTCCGGATATAATACAAGCGTGATCTGCTTAATATTGCTATCTTAGGCGCTTATTTCATCCAAACTTCTGTTAGATTAATACTTCTGATCAATGAAACGTTTAGCGAATCTGCTGGCAGTCATCCTGGTAATTGCAGGTGGGTTGCCTGTAAAGGCCCAGAAAGCGGGACTGGAATTCATAAACAGGGAGGACCTGAAAATGCATATGCAGTTTCTTGCTTCCGAGGAACTGGAGGGACGTGATACCGGTGAACCCGGTCTCCAGGTGGCGGCAAGGTACCTGGCTGTTCAGGCAGAACACCTGGGCCTTCAACCCGCGGATGCGGATCAGGATTATATGCAGCCCTATTTCATTGCAGAAAAAAGCTATGACCGGGAGAAGAGCAGCATTACCATCTCCGGGGTGGATGGTTACGTTTCGGTTAATAAGGACCCCTTCTACATGTTACCGGCCCCTCCTTCGGATCAAACCACCCTTGAAGGGGAGGTTGTTTTTGCCGGATATGGGATCAATTCGGAGGAACATGAATACAATGATTTCGAGAACATCGATATCAAGGACAAGGTCGTTCTTTTTATGAACAGGGCCCCGATGAACGAAGAGGGTACCGAAGCACAATTCGATAAAGAAAGATGGAGCGGACTGCAGAGTTTCCAGTTCAAGTTGCCCTATATTTTTTCCCAGCAACCCAAGGCTGTATTGATGGTGATGGATCCCAAGTCGGGCATGGAATCCATTGGAGATGTGAATCCTACTGTGGCTGATTATCTGGGCAGGTCAAGAACACTGAAATCCGGGGATGAGGAACCGTCCGCCCCCGGGGGAAACCGTCCGGGAATCGTACTGATTCACCGAAGTGTGGCGGATCAGTTGCTGGCAACGGCCGGGAAAAACCTGGAGGATCTGCAGCTGGAGATAGACAGGAACCTTGAACCGAGATCATTTCTGCTGGAAGGGGCCCATGTAAAGATCGACCTGACCATGGAAAACAGGGACCTGGAGGTCTACAATATTTTTGGTATTATTGAAGGAAGTGACCCGGATCTGAAAGATGAAGTGGTGATCTATGTGGCTCACTACGATCATGTGGGGACCGACGGACAGGGGGGTGTCTTCAACGGGGCCGATGACAATGCATCGGGCACCGTTGCCCTGATCGAGATTGCAGAAGCATTTATGAAGGAGAGTAAACGTACCCGAAGAAGCATAGGGATTCTCTGGGTATCCGCCGAAGAGATCGGACTTTTCGGTTCGCAGTATTTTGCTGAACATCCCCTGGTTCCGCTCGACAGGATTGCAGCAGTGATCAACCTGGATATGGTGGGTCGTACAAAAATGCAGGAGGATGTGGAAAGTGAGCGTACGGGTCTGACCATCCAGGCAAGAGATTCGGTAAAAGTGATCGGGGGCCTGCAGAGCAAGGTACTGATGAAAATCAATGAGAAGTCACTGGAGGAAGCCGGACTTCATGCCGACTACACTTACAATAATGTGACGGATCCCAATCGTTACTACTTCCGCAGCGACCACATTAATTTCGCCCGCAAGGATATACCGGTGCTGTTTTATTCAACCGGGACCCACCGCGATTACCATATGATAACCGATGTCGAGGAAGCTATCGATTATTCCAAGTTCCTGACCATGGCCCGTTTCTGCTATACAGCGGGATACAATGTGGCCCAGCACAAGGGCCCCATCAAGGTGGACAATCCCATGTCAGCCTGGTAAAGGATTACAGCGGCTGCAGGTAGATATTTCTGAACTGGATAGGTCCGCCTTCCGACTGAAGGGCAATGTTGCCCTCGGTCAGGGTCATGCCTGTTCCCGTATTTTGAAGGATCCCATTCACAATGACTTCCAGGTTTCCATCCTTTGAAGTGATCTCATAGGTGTTCCATTCACCTGCAGGCATTTCACTGCTCTCTTCGAGTTTGGGGATGGACAGATAGCGTCGCTCTTCAGAAGTAACTCTGTAAGTGGAATCCCGGATCGTGATTTCAGCACCTTTGCCCATCAGAACAACGTCACCGGCCCGGCCATTCATCAGCTGACATTCGACGCAATGGGGGAAGATGATCTCCTGGCCCTGCACGTTGATCAGCACACCGCTGTTGGCCGGCTCTTCGGTCCACCTCCATTCAAGGTGAAGTTTATAATTGCTGTACGACTCTTTGGTACGGATATAGCCGAATGGAGTTCCCGGGGTATTCAAGAGACCATCCTCTACGTAAAACAGGTCTTTGGGTTCCCCGTCCTCGCTGTCCACAATGATGTTCCAGTTCTCCAGGTCCTGCCCGTTAAAGAGCTCAATCTTATCTTCGGAACTGCAGGAGAACATAGCCAGAAAAATCCCCAGGATGGTGGCCGATTTAAATAGTGTTTTCATAGAACAAAGATTAGTTTAGGATTACGTATGCGCAATGTAAAAAAAACGAGCTTGTCAATAGACCTCCGGAATAAAAGTCTGTTCCGTAATGGGGGGTCTCAGATACCCTTCCATGGAAATGGGAGGGAGTTTGATCTTTTCGTAAGTGATCTCCTTATAGGGGATCATGGACAATAAATGATGAATGGTATTGAGGCGTGCCCTTCTTTTATCATCTGCAGTTCGATCTTTTGTGTCGCCGGGAAGATAATCA
>CAYRLP010000017.1:0-4957 GCA_964424935.1 uncultured Bacteroides sp. | reverse complement strand
TTTATCATCTGCATTGACCACATACCAGGGTGCAGCTTTGGTATCCGTATACGAGAACATTTCATCTTTGGCCTTGCTGTATTCGATCCAGCGGCTCCTTGACTCCAGGTCCATGGGACTGAATTTCCAGCGTTTCAAAGGATCCTCGATCCGTTCCCGGAACCTGCGTTCCTGTTCCTCATCACTCACTGAAAACCAGTATTTGATAAGGATGATCCCGGAATGGATCAACATCTCCTCAAACCGTGGGCAGGAGCGCAGGAATTCCCAGTACTCCTCATCGGTGCAAAATCCCATGACACGCTCCACTCCCGCGCGGTTATACCAGGAACGGTCAAATAGTACAATTTCGCCCTCCGCAGGTAGTTGGGCCACATATCGCTGGAAATACCACTGGGTTTTTTCGCGCTCTGTGGGAACCCCCAGGGCGACCACGCGGCAGACTCTGGGATTAAGCCGCTGGGTGATCCGCTTGATGACTCCACCCTTACCTGCAGCATCCCTGCCTTCGAAAATCACTACCACCCGGAGGCCTTTGGCCTTCACCCATTCGTGAAGTTTTACCAGCTCAAGCTGCAGGCGTTCCAGCTCTTTAAAATAGATGCTTTTCTTTAATCTGCTTTTTGGCGGGTCATTACTCATAAAGCGTATGGCTATATAAGTAAAAATAGCATAAATAATTTACGCTACAATGCCGGTGTCCCGGTGAGGCTGCAACCTATTTTGCTTTTCGGGCCACACTGGTGATCGATGAGGCGATCAAGTCATTATAGTCAGATTGCAGCTTTTCGGCCGCTTCTTCCGAACCCTCCTGGGCGACCAATGCGTTCCACCATTCCTCCCCGTCCGGACTCCACCGGCCTTTGAGGTCTGCAGGTCCATCCTTCAGCGTCCAGGTAATGACCAGGTCGTATTTGCCGGATTCAAACCAGCGGATGTCCGGAGAAGAGGTACCGGCACTCCTGGAGGCGGATTCAAATTTCTGAATACAGGTAAGGGCAGTTTCATTGGTACCCGGTTTGTAATCAACCAATGTAATGGTATGCCAGACCACCTCGGATTTTTTCTCTGTCTTGGGCTCATCAGACCGGGCGGTGAGCAGAGCAACTACAAGAAGGGAACATACAAGAGCAAGTTTTTTTTTCATCGTGGAAGAATAAATAATCAGTTCTTTTTAGACATATTTTGGATGGAATTGTTCGCCGGAATCCCAGATGAAAAGTTAATGAAAAAAAACAGATGAGCAGCACAGAATTCTGTTAAATTATTTCGTGCCGAACAAGCGGTCGCCTGCATCACCCAGACCCGGTACAATATATCCAAGTTCATTCAGTCCCTCATCCAGGGCAGCAAGGTATATTTCCACATCAGGATGTTCCTCGCTGATACGCCGGACGCCCTCCGGGGCTCCAACAATACAGACCAGTTTCACGTCCCTGGCCCCTTCCTGTTTAAGCTTGTCAAGCGTGGCGGAGGCGCTGCCACCGGTTGCCAGCATTGGATCCAGTACAAGTACCACGGATTTATTCATCTGGACCGGAAACTTGACATAATAACATTCCGGTTCAAGCGTTTCGTGATTCCGGTACATACCCACGTGTCCTATCTTGGCCGTCGGGATCAGGCTGGTGATCCCGTCCACCATACCTAGTCCGGCTCGAAGAATAGGAATAAGAACGATATCCCTGTAGAGAACATGGGTTACGCAACGAGCCAGAGGTGTTTCAGTCTTCGTGGAGCGCAAAGGGATATCCCTGGTTATCTCATAGGCCATCAGCCCGGCAATCTCATTGACCGTTTCACGAAATTCCTTGGTCCCCGTGAGTTTATTTCGGATCAGTGCAAGTTTGTGTTGAATCAGGGGGTGATCAACCAGGTGATACATAAGCGTTATTGTTTGTAAACTGCTGGATCGGTAACTCTTGTATCTCCGCGGAACGCGGCGACAAAAGCCTGCTTAAATCCCGAATTCAGGCATTTGAGCTTGAATTCATTGGCCTCTTTCAACGTATCGAATTCCCCTACCGTTATGCGGTAGGATCCCATGTAGAAGTACTGGTAGGTATTGTAGCTCTGGCCCTCGATTAGTACAGTCGGAAAACTGTTTTCATAAAGGCTGGATATAATCTGGACCCTGAATACCACGGAATCGGTTTGTACACTTGCATTAGACAGAGATTCTGTATCGTTTTCCCGGATCGGCTCCGGAACCGGCCGGGATTCCTGATTCTGTTCGGATTCCTGATTCTGTTCGGACTCCTGATTCTGTTCGGAGACCAACTGCTGTTCAGAGACCAACTGCTGTTCGGAGACCTGCGTCCTTCCGGGTTCCTGCGGCTGGGCGACCGATGCCTCCGATATAGGATCAGCCATATGCTGCAGAAGCAGGGCAAGATTCCTGGCAGATGGTTTATCAACACTGGCTGTATCGAATGCTTCTTCAATGAGGGAGATCATTACGGCCATTCCTTCAGATTCCCCGGGCACGGTCCTGGAGAACAGGGCCAGCTTATTAAGCGGATGGATGGAAAAACCCAGTTCGTTCTGCGAACTATTGATGGATTCCCCGAGGTTCCTTGGCAATCCCCAGGTGGTTCCTTCATAGGCACAGACAAAGATGTCAAATCCTCCATAGCCGTCAAGTCCTGTGGAGGAGAACCAGAGATTATTCATCCCGTCCAGGAAAGGGAACCACTCATGGCCACTGGTGTTGATGCCCTCTCCCAGGTTAACGGGATCGGACCAGCCATTTTCGGTTTTATAAGTGACGAAAAGGTCGAGTCCCCCGCGGGTGGGCAGACGGTCCGATGAGAATACCAGGAGCGATCCATCCATGGAAAGAGCAGGGTGGAGGCTTCTGGAAGGATCGTCTGAAAACGTGGTCTGCAATAGTGATGAAATACGATCCTCTTCGAGGGAGAATTCAAATATTTTTTCTGAATATCGTTGTTCCTGATCCATCACTGGCCTGGTGCAATAACCTACGCTATAGTCACTTGAAAAAGTGAGTGCTGCCGGGGAACAGGACATATCCATGTTAGCGAACAGGGGCCTGCTGTTAACCGGATCCGGATTGTCCAGGGGAAATACATAAATGGTTTCAACCCCCGGTTTCAGGTAGAGGATCGCATCCCGGAAAAAAGCAACATCATAACAGGGACTTGAGAGCTGAAGGTCAAGGGCTTCAGTCCGGAACCATTCGCCCGGCTGCACCGGTTCTGTATGGGTGGCCCGGTCACAGGAGCATGTACCCAGGATGAGTGTGCAGACAGCCACCAGGTATGAGGTACGCAAATTCATTTGAACAAGATGACCACAATGGTGTTATCAGGAATAACCTGCCGGTATTATCAAAGATATAGGTTTTTATATTTAACGGCCGACAAATTGTTATCGAAGTGAAATTTTTTATTCAATCCACTTTTTCCTAAATTGTAACGTTTAAAACTCTAGTAAGCACTAATTAATTCCTTTGAAAATGAAAAAGGCAATGTATCAACCATTAAGATTAGTTGTAATCGGATTGCTCAGTTCCTCTATGATCCTGTTTTCGGGGTGTAATACCTCCCCTAAAAAGCAGGATATGGGGATTCCAAAAGCCGACTCTTCTATTACGGGTGAGGATTTGGTCAGTGAGCTTTCCGGGTATCCTATCCCCAAATCGTATGATATTACAAAGCTGATATATCAGTCGGGGGCGGCTTACATAGCATCCCTGTCCAACGGACCGGAAAAAGCTGGGGAATACATCACCCAACGTGATAAGGTGCTAAATCTAGGAGTTTATGCCACGGATTTGTGCTATGCCACTACCTACATGATGAAGCAGAAGACAATGGATTACCTGGAAGCTTCTAAGACCCTGATTGAAGATCTAGGAATTTCAACGACATTTAATATCACCTATGCCGAACGCATTGAAGAGAACATAAATGACCGGGATTCCCTGATCCAGGTTGTTACGGAGTCTTTTGATGACACCTATAACTATCTGGTTGATAATCAGCAAGACGTATTGGCCCGGCTGGTCGTATGCGGAAGCTGGATCGAAGGTATCTATATTACCACCAATGTAGCCGCAAAAGCCGTTGACAATACGGCATTCCTTGAGGCACTGGCCAAGCAGAAAACCTCGCTGAACGAACTGGTCAGGCTGCTCGAACAGGTTAAGGATGTGGATGAAGTATCAGATTTGTACGAAGGCTTGCATGAGATCCAGGAATTCTATGAAGGGGTTGGTGATATCATGACCGATGAACAGCACAAGATTCTTTCCGAGAAAATTGCCGTCCTGCGCGCAAGTATCGTCTAGCACAGAACCAGCCGGTACAGGCTGAAATACATAATGAAAGAGGCCGTATTAAATGCGCTGTTACAGCTGTTTGCCATTATAGCCAATGTATCAGAGGATGGAGTTTCTTTCAAAGCCAGGTCCATTGTTAAAACCTTTCTGAGGCAACACCTGAAAACCAACCTGATCAATAAATATCTGGTTGTGTTTGATAATTACCTGGAGGTTCACCATCCCATTCTTTTTGGCGGGGGCATCACACATCAAAAACAAACCCTGTCCGATTCGGATAAATTAAGGTTCATCACCGATGAGATCAACCGGAGTCTGCTTCAGAGAGAGAAATTTATCGTATTTCTCAGGCTGGTAGAATTCATCAACGAAGATGATGTGATGACCGCCAAGGAACTGGCCTTCATCCGTACCGTTGCCGATGCATTCAATATCTCCCGCAAGGAACATGATAACACGAAGAACTTTGTACTGAATGCGTTTGATGCCATTGACAAAGAACAGGTATTGATCGTCGACCGTGAAAAGGCCCCGCTCATAGATGGCATCGGTCATATCCGGGAGAAACAACTGGACGGCAGGATCGCGTTTTTGCACCATGCCAGTACCGACACCTATGTGTTCAGGTATATGGGCCAGATGAACCTGTTCATG
>CAYRLP010000016.1:3414-13890 GCA_964424935.1 uncultured Bacteroides sp. | reverse complement strand
TCCTTGATCTTGTCAGGTACCAGGTCCACACAGCTTTCCAGATTCTTGTTGAACGAGTAGATGATCGGGTTCTTATGCGTGGACGAGGCTGCTATCATCAGGGGGATCCGTGAGGTTTTTCCGCGTTTATGCAGGCTCACAAATCCCCTGTAGATCCCGGCCAGCAGGGTGCCGTTGGAAACCGGGACTGCCACCATTCTGGGTGCATCACGCAGGGTATCATAGATTTCTTCCGCTATGGAGGAATAAGACATCAATTGCAGGGGAGTGTTACTACCGCCGGGATTGGCATCGTACCATACATTATTTGCTGCCTCCTGAATCGATTGCCTCACGGTGGCTTCGTAACTTCCGGGATGCCGTATCACCTTTGCCCCGTGTTTCTCCATCTCCTGGATCCGTTTGGTATGGAATGATTCGGGAATGTAAATGATGCAGTTCAGACCGGCCAGGCTCGCTGCCAGGGACATGGCGGCGCCGTAGTTTCCGCAGGAAGCCAGCGTTACCGTTTCAAAACCTCTTCTAAGGGCATCGTGGCACTGGCTGAAAGCGATCCGGTCTTTCTGGGTACCGGTGGGATTATTCCCTTCGAACTTCAGGTAAACCTGTCGTAACCCGTATTCCCGTTCCAGGTTCCTGGCTCTGGTAATTGAGGTATCACCGACCTCCAGATTAATAATATCTTCAAAGGACTCAATGCGGTCCACCATGGACAGGGAGGAATCACGTGCGAGTGCACTGAGCTGCAATGTTTCCTGCGATACTTCATGCAGATCCGGAACAGCTCCATCCAGCAGGTTCATTGAGTTAATCTCGTTATTCATAGTATTATTATTGTATAAGAAGAACTAATCCGGAGGGCCATCTTTCAAGATCAGGACCGGGAGGTGAAAGACAGAACACATTTCATCCAGGGTATCCGAGTGGAAAATCTTGCCGATCATGTGTTTCTGCTGTCTTGAAATCGCCATTAAACTAATATGGTTTCCGGACATGTAATCCAGCAGGCTTCTGTCCGTGTCCTTCCCGGTGATACAGTGATAAGAAACCCTGTTGGCCATGGACTTTGGAAATCGAGCGGAAATACTGGCTTTTTCCTGATCTTCGCTGGTTTCGGCTGCCTGCTTAGATAGCTTCACAGCGTGAATGGTAGAATAGAAGACCTGGGCAAACAGGGTGACTTCCTCCAGATAGTTCGCAGGGTTGTTCAGAAACTTCGGTTCGGAAATCATAAGCAGGTGGTCGATATTCTGATAGTTGAGGTCACACGGGATGGCAAGCAGGGACAGATGGTTCCGGTTCAATACCTCCCTTCGCATTTGTCTTAATACTTTCCTGGTGGATTCTGATTTGGAAGTTGCCGGTAGAACAACCAGGTCAATGTTTTCATTATGAATGATTTCCCGGAATTCATCATACAGCTTTCCATTGTAAAACCTGTAGTCGGCCCGAACCCTCAGTTCCATATCCAACCGTGTATGATTATTCAGGTAATAATCATGAAACCGAAGGACCTCCTGGTGAGCAATAATCCAGTTCTTCTTTTTCAGGTTCTCATATCGTTCGGCGGTTATTGTATTATCCACATCAATTTCAAATGTATTCAGCACGATCAGTTCAGCCCCCAGATTCCGGGTCACTTTTATGGCATACACATATGCTTCTCTGTAGCATTCCTGATTGATTTCAAAAGGAAACAGAACCTTTTTCATGGATCTTGGCTTTAATGTTCACAATGTTATTCAACCCGAATCCCATCATAGTATCTTACACCATCCTTGTAGGACCAGTGTTTCATATAGTCCCACAGAAGCCGCATCTCGGCAGGAATGCAGTTATGGGCCCGGTACCGGGTCCTGCCGACTTTAAAAACAGGGAAACCCTGCCCATTGTTCCAGGACCAGGTCTGGAACCTTCCTTCAGTTTGGAGGTTGGAACCATCGCCAAGGGGCCCTGCGCCATTGGCTTTCAGGTAGTAGGCGGCCCATCCATCCAGCATGTTTTCTGTCCCGTCCCACAGCGTACCAGTCATCATCTCTATGTCGCCCTCCCCAATAATGCAGTAGCTGGGGATCATGGCAAAGGTGGCCTCCGTTTTGGATATCCGTCCGAATCCACCCTGGTCACTGGGATAACTGAGACCCGACGTGGACGCAATTGCAGCGAAGTATTCCGGGTGGGTGATCCCGAAGCCCTGGACCGCAAAGCTGCCCGCAGACTGCCCGGTGGCATAAAACCGGGTGGGATCAACCCGGTAATGTTCCGTTACGTACGCGGCAAGCTTCTCATAAAATGCTCCGGAATGGGCATGACTGACCGTTGTCGAGCTTCTGCTGTAGGTTTCACAGGGGATGACAAGGATACATCCCTCCCTGTCTGCAACTTTCCACCACAGGGTATTGTGGAAGAAGACTTTGTCCGTCTGGGAGTTGCCTGCGAATATAAAAACCACCGGTGCACCTTCCGGCCAACGTTCCTGCGGGGAGCCGGGGACGTAAACCTGGAATTCACGCAGTTCCCCCTCAACCAGCATGGTTCTGATTTCACCATATTCCTTTCTTGGGGCCAGATGATTCCCATAGGCGGTGGTGTTGTCGTAACTTACATATCCGGTCAGGAAATCGTAAAGTGAGTGGGTGAGCTCTGGATCCAGCATATCTGTTTCCGTTTCCAGGACCGCCACCCTGGAAATGGGGCCGGTATATGCAGTGGCCCATGCATCAGAGTCCTCCGACTGTGCGAAAACCTCCGCACCCATCAGGTAACCGGGATCTGAGGTGCCGTGGTCCGCTACGTCGTTTACCTTTTTCCAGTAGGAGAGTCCTTCCGAAATGCGCTGAGGGTCCCGGTGAATGAATGCCGTGGGAACAGGCACCTCGTTGCAGGCAAACCGGATGTCGTCGGGAATCTTGAGCGGAGTGTAACCGGAGGAGAGCCCTTCCATATAGATCGTATCGAACTGTTCGTAAAAGCCCCTGTTCAGGCTTTCGCTGTTTACGTAGGCCTGGCTTACAACCATCAATGGGTTTGCTGACGCCCAGGCTTCCAGTGCGCTTCCCCCTCCTTCGTACCCCACCAGGTAACTGATCCCGAATATGGAAAAATAGTCATTCCGGCTGTAGAAATCCATCACCGGGCGGATGTAGTCCTGTTCTGATTGGGGATCACCCCACCCACCCGGTCCCGGCTCCAGCAGTACCAGCCCCTCTTCGTTCATGTCAGCCAGGTCCAGCCAGCCGCTTGCAACCAGGAAATCAGTGGTGGTGGTTCCCTCCGGAACGGTGATGACCGTAAAAAAACTCCTTACCGGGGCTTTTGCAGCGATGTAGAATCTGGCTGTCCGGTTAATCCCGTTCACATCGAAGGATTTCACGAAATATCCAGTCAGCGGCAGCTTGCTGGCCCGCTGGAAATTGTAAGCCGGGACAGGAGCATCATCCAGGGAGACCGGGGTAAACACCCTGGCCGGAGCTTCCTCTGCGGTGTTTTGTTCCACCTGGCCTGAAACAGGATGACTCAGGGATCCCGCTGTAAGCAATATAGCCGCAACTGAAATGAAGGTATGCTTTCTCATGATCTTTAAACCATCTGATTGATAGTTCTAGCGTGTTTGATATTCCCTTGAAAGTACCCAGTCTTTCAGAGACTCCCCATAGATGAGATAATCAAATCCTTCTTTATTATATGTACCCTCCACCAGCCTTCCCTTTAGCTGATAGGTGTCTCCTTTCTTTAACTTGCTATGGTATAGCAATTTTTCATCCCGGATGCTGGCATCCGGACCGTAATAAGGAGTGTCGAAGAAGTACCAGTAGGTCATCTTGGTGGTGGAATGGTCGGTTTCTCCCCAGTAGTAATAGAGCTGGGTGGGGAAACCTGTAAGACGGATATTGTCCGCGATCCACTGGTCGGACCATCCTGCCGCCCTGTATTGTGAGATGGCTGTCCGGTAATTCTCAATGTTGTCTGTATCCTGCTCGCCGTCGAAAGCCCAGATATGCAGTCCGTTCCGGGCAGCAGTCTGCCATTCCTCGGGGGACCAGGAGCCTGAAAACATTTCCCTGCCCGCCATGCCGGTCCCCATGGAACCATTATTCAGGATCAGGGTCTTGATCAGGCCGGGATAGGTGGAGGCGATGGTGTTGCAGGCAATGGTGCCGCGTGAATTGCCGGTCAGGCTAATGTCCTTCGGGTCCGCATTATAATGCGAAATGAAGTACTGGATCATGTTGTAGTCATCTACATAGAACTTATAATCTTCCCCGCCCGTATGGCTCCGGTCGTGGATGTTCAGGACAATGGCCCCACAATCCATCCAGCGGAATCCGGACCCGTCGAAATTCAGCCCGGTCCCGAAATTGTTGGTCCCGTCTTCATGTTTCCAGTAAGAGGTGCCGAATCCGGTGATGGTAATGATCAGGGGATATTTTTCAGTTCTGCCCGGATCAAAACCCTTTGGAAAGTAGGCCCAGCCTTTCACATAGCGGTCCCCGTCCGTGGCCGTGGTGGGAACCCGGATGCCCAGCTCCCCGAAGGTCCGGAAACCTCCTTCACCATAATTGGCATCCACAGTTGGAAGCCACAGGCCTTCTGCATTGTAGGAGCCATCACCGTTGGCCAGACAGGCTGCATCCTCCCTGGTTTCACCGGCATGGTAGAGCTGCAGTTCCAGGCATGCACGGGTCTGATACCCGTCCCGGCTGGTGTTGGCCTTATACCGGGCGGAATCCTCCTGGCCAAAATGGATGGTCCTGTCCACGGCACGGTACCAGGGGCCGGTGGCATAAAGCCCCAGGGGATTCTTTGCCCGGGTACCTGTCGCGTTATCTCCGCTGTAAATAAGTGCGTTGTTTTCCAGTGCTTCGGTGTCGGTGGTGATATGAAGGGTAACGACCTTTCCGTTCACTTCCACGGTTTCGATGGTGACCGGGGCAAAATCCGGGTGGGCATATCCCCGGTCCAGCAGAATGTAGGTTTCCGGACCCACTCCGCTGAGATCCACATCGTCCTGATAGCTAATTTCCACGCGAGTCAGTTTCTGCCCATACCAGCATAGTTCGGTGTAGGCCTGAATCTGCCTGATGTTATCCACTCCGGGGCTGATTCCAACGACAGGTGCTGTTTCAGCTCCGTTCTCTGCCCGGTGACCCGGGTTCGTGATTCCCAGGGTAAGTGCCAGACACAACAATATTGTTTTCATAGAAACAGGTTTCTTAAAATATTTCCGGATTAAATATAATTCTTTATAGAATACGGCCTTCTACTACAAAATTTGTCAGGAAATCCCCTTTTTGAGTCAGTTCCCTTATTCTGAACAACAAATGCCGACTTTTGTAGTTTGGAATATAGAGGTATTTATACAGATCTGCCATGGCCCGTCTCAAGGTATCGATGCCCCTTAAGATAGCACTTCTGCTTTTCGCCGGTGTAGTGATTATAGTGTTCAGCGGTTATCTCTCCTACAGGAGCATCTCCTCGGTGGTTACGATGATATACAGTAACAATGCTCCTGATGATGGACTGGCCACCATCCGGGATATCACCACCACAATCGATCGGGCTGAAAACAATGTCAGGCTTTACGGTCTGACCAGGGAAGACAGCTATCTGAAAAAGTATAATGGTTTGATCACCATAATTGATTCGGTCATAGACAAACTTTATAACCAATATCCTGAAGATATTTGGTTTTCACATAAAATCGATACCATAGATGCACTGATAGATATGAAAATCCAGGTCTGGAAGGAGATGATCTCCATCTGGCAATATGATTCCACACGGAATGCGATCTCGGACCTGACGGAACGTTTCCAGGCATTGGAACCGGATACGATCGTAAAGCAGGGTTTTTTTAAAAGGATCTTTGGAAGGGGCAGGACGGAAGAGGCAGATCCCACTCAACAGAATGAAGAAATCCTGGCATTGCTCGGGGAGATAGAAAAAACTGAACAGGAGACGGGGTTGAGACTCCAGGCCAAGGAGACCGAGCTGACCCGGACGAGCAGTTCACTCAATGAGGCATTTCTTTCCCTGATGGCCCAGCTGGAGGCCTATGAAAGGGAGCTTGATCTGGCCCGTTATGAGAAGGCGGGCCAGCTTTCCAGAAAAACCTACATTTTGCTTGGAATCTTTTCTCTGTCCGGCACCCTCCTCTCAATTCTTGTATTGTTCCTGGTTATCAAGTATGCCAGAAAGAACAGAGCCTATAATAATGTGCTCATCCGGTCGCGCAGGGAAACAGAGGAACTGGCAAAAGCCAAAGAACTCTTCATCGCCAATGTCAGCCACGAGATACGGACTCCTTTAAATGCCATTTCCGGCTTCATTAAACAGATACTGGGCATGCCGCTGGAGGAAGCGGTCAGGGAAAGAATCGATATTGTCGATTCTGCAAGTGATCAGTTGATCCGGCTGACCAATGACACGCTCGATTTTTCAAAACTACAGGCAGGGAAGCTTACCCTGAACAATCTGCACTTCGATCCCGGCATAGAGGTAAAAAATGTATGCACCCTGTTTACCAGCATGGCAGAAAAGAACGGAAACACGCTCAGGTACAGCGTGGAGAATGGTCAGAAAACAACTCTTTTCGGGGATGCACAGCGGTTTCAGCAAATTCTGTACAACCTGTTGAGCAATGCATTGAAATTTACGGAGAACGGGATGGTTGAAGTCATTGTTCAGGTCCACCCCGCAGAAAACGATACAGTCAGTTTAACCCTGTGTGTAAAGGACAATGGACTTGGAATAGATAAATCCAATGTGGATAAAATATTCCAGGATTTCACCCAGGAGGACGAATATACGGCTGTAAAATTCGGGGGCACCGGCCTGGGACTTTCCATCGTGAAGAAACTGGTGGAAATGTTCAAAGGAAGCATAAACGTGGAAAGCACCAGGGGCATAGGGACCCTGGTTACCTGCAAGCTCCAGTTTCAGAAAGGTGATCCGGAGAAGATAAAGACCGCTCATCCGGAAGGGCACATGAATGAGTTTCCGGAAGGAATTCGCTTCCTGGTGGCCGACGATGAAGAATACAACTGCAGGCTCATAACAACGATTCTTGATAAATGGAAGGCGGTTTATGATGTGACCACGAATGGGGTCGATGCGGTCCATTTGTTAAGCGATAATGAATATGATATCGTATTGATGGACCTGAGGATGCCGGGGATCAACGGAGTGGATGCCACCAAATTCATCCGTGAGACCTTAAAACTTACCAGTAAGCAGCTTCCGGTATTCGGGATCACTGCTGATACCACCTATCAGGTCAAATCCGGAAAAGGGGAGCTGTTCAACGCATTTTTGATCAAACCCTTTACGGAATCTCAGCTTACCAGACTGGTGTCAGATGCGCTGGGGTACACAAACAGCCCATCCGGTCGGCAAAACGAGTTGGAAAGTGTAGAACCGGACCATATGCATGGTGACCTAAGCAACCTGATCCGAATGGCAGGTGACGATATGGAATTTGTGGAAGAGATGATCATCCAGTTCGAAAGAACCACTCTTGAGGGACTTGAAGAAATGGAGGCTGCGGTGGAGGAGGGTCGGTTCGGAACCCTCAGGGACCTGGCCCATAAACTGATGCCTCCCGGCAGGCACCTGGGTCTTTCTCTGCTGCTTAAGCAGCTCAGGGAAATTGAAATAAAAGCTCCCCGGGGAAATAAAATGCTACTGAAGGAGCTGATCAACAAGGCCAGGAAAAGCAGTTCCATGGCAGGGAAAAGCCTTCATGCACAGTTCAGGCAAATGAAATATTAATGATGTAATCCCCATGGCTGAAAAACTCTTCCAGGTATTTGTAGTTGAGGATAACGACTGGTACAACCAGCTCCTGGTACATACCCTTTCCCTGAACCCCGACTACCAGGTTCACAGTTTTCAAATCGGAAAGGATTGCCTGGACAACCTGGACTCGGGACCGGATGTGATCACTCTTGATTACCGTCTGCCCGACATGACCGGGATTGATGTGCTCAGGAGGATCAAAAACTTGAATCCGGATATCCAGGTGATCATGATCTCCGAACAGGCCGATATCAATGTGGTCGTGGACCTGCTGAAAGAGGGAGCATACGATTATATTGTCAAAACCAATGATATCAGGGAGCGATTGCTCAATACGGTCCAGAATATCTGCAACAATCTGGGATTGAAGAAGGAGATCTCCGAGCTTAAAAGGGAAGTTCAGAAGAAGTACAGTTTCAGCCACATGGTTATCGGGGAGAGCAAAGCCATCCTAAAGGTCCAGGAACTCGTATCCCGGGCAACTACCACCAATATCACCGTATCCATCTTTGGCGAAACAGGGACCGGGAAAGAACTGGTTGCCAAGGCCATTCACTATAATTCGTCCTTCAGATCGGGCCCGTTTGTAGCCATCAATGTATCCGCTATACCGGCGGAACTGGTGGAAAGCGAACTGTTCGGTCATGAGAAAGGCGCCTTTACAGGAGCCAGCTACCAGCGTACAGGGAAATTCGAGGAAGCCACCAATGGCACACTTTTTCTGGACGAGATAGGGGAGATGGACATGGCGTTTCAGGTCAAAATGCTCAGGGCGCTTCAGGAAAAGGAGATCACCAGGGTGGGCAGTAACAAAACCATCCGGATCAATTGCCGGATCATCGTTGCCACCAATAAGAACCTTGCACAGGAAGTGAAGAAAGGTAATTTCCGGAAGGACCTTTACTACCGGTTGCTGGGCCTTTCCATCGAATTGCCCCCGCTGAGGGAGAGGGGTAACGACGTCCTGATTCTGGCCACCCATTTTACCCGATCCTTCAGTAAAGAAAATAAGCTCCCGGTTAAGAAACTTTCTACTGATGCCATTCAGAAGCTCAGGCAATATCCGTTTCCCGGAAATATCCGGGAACTGAAATCTGTGATGGAACTGGCTGTCACCCTGAGCGATGGTGATCAGATCGATCCGGGGGATATTGTTTTTGGAGAAGAGGAGATCATCGATATTTCACAGCTTGAAGATCTTACGCTCAGGGAATATGATCGAAGGATTGTCACTGCCTACCTTGAAAAATATGACAACGATGTGAAGGTGGTCGCCAAAAAACTGGATATCGGAGCGGCCACCATCTACCGCATGATTAAAGAGCAAAAATCAACCTAAGAAACGGTCTCATTTTGAGAATCGATTCTCATTCTGAGAAAAGAAGCATCCTTCTCATTCCATTCTATTTTATTCATTTACAATATTTTATGCTGCTCATCTTTTTCTGGCACATGCTTTGGCATATGGATGCTATCGGTTAATCATTCATATTAAAAGGATAGCAAAATGAAAAATGAAATCAGCAAAAATCAGGGAACTGGAAACAACAGATCCGCAATATGGATCCTGTCGGCGGTTTCAGCTACTCTGCTGGTAGTATTTGCAGTGGTCTTTATTACCCGTGAAAACAAATTCAAGGAGCAACGGACGGAGGCACAAATGGTTCATGAAAATCTCAACGGGATCATCGAACACCGTGATTCGATCATCAACGACCTGGTGATGACTTTCAACGAGATTGAAAAAGACATGAATATCGTACGGGAGCAGGAGAATCTGCTGGCCGGTTCCGTGGATGATCCTGAATTTACAGATGATGTTCGCGAACGCATCGTGAGCGATATCAGACAGATGAATACCCTGCTGAAGGAGAACAGGGCCAAAGTAAATACGCTAAACAAGCGACTGAAGGAATCCGGTCTCAAAATTGCTGCATTGGAAGATAAGATTGTACTTCTGCAGGAATCGATAGCACAGCAAGACAGCAGTATCAATGTATTAAAAGCGGAACTTGTGAACCGCGATTTCCAACTGGCAGATCTGAATACCGTGATCGACAGCCTCGATATGGAAGTGGTGGAAAGGGACGAAACCATTCAGGTGAAAGATGCATTAATCAGCCAGAATCAGGCTGAGCTTGACAAGGCTTACCTGGTATCAGGGAACTACAAGGAACTGGAAGAGAAAGGTGTAGTGGCCAAGGAAGGCGGATTCCTGGGCCTCGGCAAGAGCAAGGTGGTCCCCGCAGATCTCGCTGACAATGAATTCGACCAGATCAGGATCAGTCAGACTGACAGGATCGATATCAATGCAAAAAAGGTTGAACTCATCTCCAATCACCCGTTGGATTCATACCAGGTGGTCAGCAATGACAGCATCGTGGAATACATTCAGATCACACATCCCGAAAAGTTCTGGAAGAAAACAAGATATGCCGTGGTAGAGACCCGCTAGAGGCTATCCACAGATAGCGAGGAAGAAAAGCAGGAGCTCAGCTTCTGCTGTTTTTTTTGTCTTGTGGGATTTGTTTCCAATGCAGAAAGTAACTTAATCTGAATATGCTGTCTGTCAGATAAAGTGCTTTTTTATTATTGTATAATTAATATTTAAACCTTCTAACTTTTCCTGATAGAAAAACTATCACTAAACCTTCATCATCCCTTGAAATACCCTCTGGT
>CAYRLP010000016.1:0-3404 GCA_964424935.1 uncultured Bacteroides sp. | reverse complement strand
AAGATAGCGAGGAAGAACAGCAGGAGCTAAGCTTCTGCTGTTTTTTTTGCTTTGTGGAAGTTACTTCCGATACAGAAATTAACTAACTCTATTGGTCAGGATTGTAGCTTTCCAGGGTACAAATTAGGTTCAGGTATTGACAGGGCAGGAGGATAATAAAACTATCATTCAAGATTTGATTATTCCAACCTTATAGAAGGAAGACTTAGTATAACATCGTTATTACTATTTAATATATTAGCAAGCATGGTATCTCCCTTAAATGAATAGGTCCATCGGAATGATTGTCCAATATTGGACGAATCTTTTTCAAATAAGTAGGTACAAGTGATAATTGAATCCTGCATTGTCCATGTACATCCTTCCGCTCTTAGCAAATTGTATTCATTTTCATAATGGTCTAATGAATCAACTGCTGAAGATTCATTTTTCCATCTTGCCGCATACACGAAATATTTTTCAGTTATCGCTATCATTCCTTCAGCGTAGTCAATGGGTTGGAATACGCCAATTATTTCATTCTGTGTAGCTGATTGTTGCTCTTTTTCTTGGCATGCAGAAAATGACATTATAACTGCAGCTGCAATAAGTATATTGTACTTTTTCATGATTAAAGGTGGTTTTAGGGATTTGGTTTAAAGACGTATAAACCCAATATCTTGTTTAGAATTAACGTCTTAACCTCCTGAGTTGTAAAAGGATTTCAGGGGGATTAAAAAATGCTAATTGTTTGTTTTGCGGTGGTTACTTACCGATACAGAAATTAACTATTGCTGAGTGCCAGCATTTTATCTTCTTAAGATACAAATGAGGGACAAAAAATGATAATGTCGGGAGAGTAACTTGTAAACAGGGCAGGAGGGAAGCCGGATTCCGGTTCCATGGGAAGAAGGATCCACCCGGGATGAGATCGCACGAAAACAGGCCTCTTCCGGGGTTAAGACATGGGAGTTGGTTAAATCCTGATGTCTGAATCGTCATTGAGTGGAATGGTGTTCTCAGCAGTCTGTTCAGCGGGATCAAAGGTGACCTCAATCTCTGTTGGATAGGTAGCAATGACTTCAGCTCTGACCTTCTTGTTGGTAAATAACAGTATATACACATCCTGCTTCCTCGGGCTTTGCATACCATACCAGCCTATCTGATATCCGTCTTTCTTTACGGCAATAGCTATAGGATCATGTTCATTTCCTGTAACGGCTTCAAGTTCTACTTTGTCTCCTACCTCTACAGCCCTCTGTATCTTTGCTGCCTCTCCTGTCAAGTGTTCCCAGCCTGTAGATTTAAAGATTGCACTGAATTTCTTACTACTTGCCTCCTTTACCAGGCGAATGGTTTCTTGGTCTGCTCGTGAAGGGCCTCTTCTCTTAAAAAGACTTGCCATAGTTTTGGGGTATAGGTTGAATATCCAAGTTAGCCAATCTCTGCCCACCAGTCAAATAATAACATCAGTACAATTAATACAGTCACTTGTTATCGGTACATAATAATTCTGGATTGATGTGGTTAGGAAGGAAAAATCAGCGGTTCCCTTTCGATTGTCTCCCGATCTGCTTAACTTTCTGTTCCCAATAACCCTAAAAATGCAGATCCCGAAATCATTTAGAGAATTATATCCAACACTTGGGAATGAGTTGAGCCCTGAAATGGAGGAAATATTTGAACAGATCAGGAAACGGCAAAGAATAAAAGAAATTGGATTTTGGATAGGTATTGTGTTTGCAGCAGCGGCACTTGTGCTAACTGTGTACAGCATTCGATTAACAAAACAATATAATGACCAGAAGGGTACAATTGAAGGACTGCAGCAGCAAATAATTCAGAAGGACCAATTGATTGACCAGCAACAAAGTCAAATAAATTACTTTCAAGACCAATTAATGATTATCACATCAGAAAAAGACACTACTAAATAATACCAGTATGAGAAAAATATCCCTATTTGTTATTGGCCTGGCAATCTTAGCTGGCTGCACCAAAAAGGAGGAGCCCCTCCAGGAAGTATCCTTCATGTTAAATGTAAGCGGGTTCAATATCACTACCAGTGACTTCGGCTCCCTGAAATCCATTGAGGCCCTATTTGATGGCTTTGAACATAAATACACCGGAGGAACATTGAACTTTGAAGCACCCTCAGGAGTCGTTTATGGTTTCGATACTCAGGATACACCAATAGACGAATTCGTGTTTTCACTTACTCCTGGCACTTATTCACTTACAGGAGCGGGTCTTCCTGGAGCAAGTGTAGGCCGGGACGGTATGATCTTTAACATAGGAGCACAGGAAATAACTATCACTGAATCCACCACTGCCATAGATGTGGTGGTGACACCCACGTGTGCACTGATATTGGTATCAGATGCCCTGGCCCAGGTATCCAGCGCATTGATCAGGCCGGTGTCCCCTCCTCCTTCATGGGTCTTCTTTACTGACGGAATTTTTTACTACACCTACATAGAGCCCACCTCAGGATATTATGCTGAGATAACAAAACTGGATGCTTCAACACTTACCATGCAAACAGGACTCCTACAGGTAGGTTATGTGTACCAGATCGAGGTAACCGACGGCTCCGGTTCAATGGTTCTGAATCTAGATCCGTTATTTACAGAAGCTGAGACCGTGGTTTGGTAAATAGCCATGGTTACGGACGTTTTATATACATGGGCTGTAGATGAAAATGGCAATCCTGTTCATATAGATGATGCCGTAAAAAGTGGATCCTATTTCTGTCCCGGGTGCGATAACAAATTCACATTAAAGGATAGCGGGAAGACTGGTCCCCGGTCCAGAAGAAAGCATTTTGCTCATACACCTGATGCAGTATGTAGCGGTGAGAGCTACCTGCACAATATGTTTATAAAACGTGTGGCCGCCTTGCTTGAAGCATATCGAGCAGAAGGCAGGGCATTAACGGTGAACTGGACGTGCAAAGAATGTCATACAGATTATTCCACAGCCGAATTCAACCTATTGGCAAACACTGCCAGGATCGAGACGGAGTATCCCCTGGACGGGTTTAGACCGGATATTGCCCTCCTGGATGCTGAGGGGAAAGTGATAGGAGCCATTGAAATTGTCTACTCCCATGAACCGGAAGAGGGTGTTTTGCTCTACTACAAGGAGCAGGGAATTACCCAGATCCAGATAAATGTATTTTTCGATGATGACCTGGACAGGGTGGAGGAGATGATCCTCCGGCCCACCATTGTGAACCTCTGCTTTAATCATACTTGCCCCAACTTCGAAAACCATGTGGCCGGAAGGAAATTGCTATTTGCTACTGAAGTATGTAGCCGCTGTGGCAATCAGGTTCCAATTCCACATATTGAGGCAAACAGTGTTTTTGGATCAATATCCGCTGCATTAAATGAAGGTGAGATAAAAGCCGCCCAGGCAAAGGG
>CAYRLP010000015.1:0-13907 GCA_964424935.1 uncultured Bacteroides sp. | reverse complement strand
TCTTCTGCCATCTTCCGGTAAGTGGTCCACTTCCCGCCTGTAAGGGTTACCAGTCCCCCCCCTGAAACAATAATTTTGTGCCCCCTGGAGATCTCCTTGGTTTTTTTCCCTTCCCCGGCGGGGGCCGCCAGGGGCCTTAATCCGGTAAATACCGCCAGCACGTCGGATCTTGCGGGCGGATTTTCCAGGTACAGCCTGGCTGTCTCCAGGATGTACTCCACTTCCCGTTCCTCCGCGAGAGGTTCTATATCAGCATGTTGCTTCTCTACATCAGTGGTGCCCATCACCACATGGTTGTGCCAGGGTATGGCAAACAGGACTCTTCCATCGGAGGTTCTGGGAATCATCAGGGCCTCTTCCCCTTTCAGATAATCCCGGTCCAGCACCAGGTGGATGCCCTGACTTGGCTTCACCACATCCCTCGCCCCGGGATCCTCCATCTTCAGGATATCATCCACGAAAACCCCCGTGGCATTAATCACTGCCGATGCCATAATCCGATATTCCCTCCCGCTCTCGCGGTCCCGGGCTGTCACTCCCTTAACGCGGCCCGCTTGAAGTTGCAGTCCGCTAACGTTCATGTGGTTAATAACCACACCGCCCTTTTCTGCAACCGTCTGGGCCAGATTCACAGCCAGGCGTGCATCATCGAACTGACAGTCATAATAGCGTACGCCCCCTTTCAGCCTGCTTTGCTTCACCGCAGGCAGTGCCTTTCGGGTTCCTTTTGCGGACAGCGGAACCGACCGACCGATACCAAGCCTGCCCGCAAGCATGTCGTACAGCGTTAATCCGATGGTATAGAAAGGAACACACCACCAGCGATAACAGGGAATGACAAAGGCCTGGTCTTTCACCAGATGCGGGGCATTCTTCTTCAGCCTTCCCCTCTCTTTTAGTGCTTCCAGCACCAGGGAGATATTCCCCTGGGCCAGGTACCGGACCCCTCCGTGAACCAGTTTTGTACTGCGGCTTGAGGTTCCTTTGGCAAAATCATCCCGCTCCACCAGGATGGTGCGATACCCCCGGCTTACTGCCTCCAGTGCCGCTCCCAATCCCGAAGCACCCCCACCGATCACAAGGATATCAAAATCCCTGCTGGATTCCTCCAGTTTATTAATCATGGTATTTCTGTCCATTGCTGCTACGGCCGGAATTAACGGTAGGTTCTTCCTAAATTTACTTTTAATTTCCAACCCTCCCAATTCTTTTTTGTAGTTTTAAAGAGATACATAATCAATTCATAAAACCTTGCCCTTCTATGAAATCAATCCTCATTAAAAGCCTTTCAGTACTGCTCTGTACCTGCGGCCTGTTGCTGGGTCTAAAGGCACAGTCTGAAGATCCGGATGAAGATACAAGGATGATCGAATTCCCTGACATTCCGGGATTTATCACCTTGAAATGCGACCTCCATATGCACAGCGTATTATCCGACGGGAATGTGTGGCCCGGCATCCGGGTTCAGGAAGCGCTCCGGGATGGACTGGATGCGATCTCCATTACCGATCATATTGAATATCAGCCTCATAAAGACGACATACCCCATCCGGACCGCAACCGGACTTATGAACTGGCCAGGAAAGCGGCCGAGGGAACAGACCTGATGGTGATTCCAGGTACCGAGATCACCCGGTCCATGCCACCCGGTCATTTCAATGCCATCTTTGTGAAAGATGTCAACAAACTGAATCAGGATGATGTGATGGAGGTGTTCAGGGAAGCAAGAAATCAGGGTGCATTTGTCTTCTGGAACCATCCCCACTGGACTGCTCAGCGCCCGGACGGGGTGGCCACGCTGACGGACATGCACCAAGAACTCCTGAAGGAAGGGCTTTTTGCCGGGATTGAAGTATATAACGACAACACCTATTCCGGGGAGGCGGTCCGGCTTGCCGGGGAATACAAGCTAACCATGCTGGGAAACTCGGATGTACATGGCCTGGTGGACTGGGCGTACCAGGTGCCTGAAGGGGGTCACCGGCCTGTAACCCTGGTATTTGCCAGAGAGAAAACACCTGAAGCCATGCAAGTGGCCATGGAAAACAGACAGACCGTTGTCTGGTTCAAGAACAGCCTTGTGGGAAACCAGGAATTCCTTATCCCCCTGATCACGGGATCCCTGGAGGTTCAGAAAGAGGGCCGGGGTCCGGTCCCTTCCGTTATGATTCACAACCTTTCGGATGCGGATTACATTCTGGAAAACCTGTCTGGCTATACCCTGCACAATTTTGCACCGGTCTTCACCCTGAAAGCCCATGAAACGACTACGGTCATGGTGAAAACCCTGGAGTCCCTGGATTCATTTGAACTGAAGTTTAAGGTGCTCAACGCGTTTTCCTCTCCCACTGAGCATGTAGATATAACGCTCAGAGTGGAATAAGGAAGGGAAATTTCCATGAGTTTAGTATATTGGAGCGACTAACTAGGCTCCTGATACTATTCACACGGAAAAAATTAAGAAATCGGTTGTCTTCATTGCGATCTGAGGTTTTACCCTGGTCATGGTGCTGATTGGGCCTATCGTTACATAGAAAAGATTCGATAAGAAACTAAAAACAACTTTAGAACCACATCTACTAACCACTCAAACCTTGAATCATGGAACAGAACTACAACAAACTAAGACTATTTATTGGTAGTTGTTTTGCACTATTGGTAACGGCCCTGACCTTTGCAATGAGGGCAAAAATTGAAGAAATATTTGGCCCTGTTGAAGATGGTGGCATTTTTGGACTTTCCAAAGAAGCCATCGGCTGGGCATTCAGTCCTGCATTCTGGGGTTTTACCATTGCCATGGTACTGGGAGGATTTGTTATCGACATTGTAAAGACAAAGACCCTGGTCTGGACCGCATTTATACTCCAATTAATCGGGGCTATTGTATTTATACTTGCAAAGAATAAAGAGGTGCTGTTTATATCCAATGTTTTTATCGGACTTGGGAACGGTACTGTTGAAGCAGCTTTCAATCCATTGGTCGCCACCATCTACCCAAAAGACAAAACCAGGATGTTGAACAGGTTTCACGTCTGGTTCCCCGGCGGTCTTGTGATCGGCAGTCTGCTGGCCTACTTTATGATGGATAAATTGGATATGAGCTGGCAGATTTATGTAGCCCTCCTTTTTATTCCGCTGGCCATATATGGTGTGATCTTCCTTGGACAGAAAATACCGGAAACAGAACGTGTGGCCAGTGGCGTTAGCTACAAGGAAATGATGATGGCTGTGGGGGCACCTTTTACAATCATTATATCCATGACCCTCATGATCTTGCTGGCGACCAAGGTCATTAATTTCCCGGCAGGATGGATGTACCTGGCTCTAATCGGATTGGTTGCCCTGATATCTATTATGGAGGCAAAATTGGTACATAAGAAAAAAGCAATATTTCCAATCATGTTCTCATTGATGCTTCTTACCTCTTCCACGGAACTGGTGACCAATCAATGGGTGAACGCCCTGCTTGGAGGTGCTGTTGAGAGTGCTATTCTCCTGCTGGCACTTATATCCACCATTATGGCTCTGGGCAGGTTCTTTGCCGGACAACTGGTTCATCGTATTAATCCCGTGGGTGTGCTGCTCATGTCATCCATATTTGCGGGACTCGGAATTTATGTGTTGAGCTTTGTAAGTTCATCTGGTATGACGGTAGTTGGTGCAGTTCTGTTTGCCATCGGGATTACTTATTTCTGGCCCACCATGCTTGGATTCTGCTCTGAATATATTCCAAGGACAGGAGCATTGGGGCTATCTCTTCTTGGTGGTGCAGGATTTGTTTCAGCATCCATGTTTATGCCGGTAATGGGTAAGATCCTAGAAGAGAATGATACGAGTGTTGCTCTGCAAAGCATGGGGGTACTCCCTATCCTGATGATAATTGGATTTTCAATCCTCTTTGTTATCTACAGAAAGAAGAAACCCGAGGTCCTGTAAGGCCACGCACATTATATTAGAAAAACCTTGATTAAACACTTACGCCATGAAGTACTTAATTGCAATCAGCCTCCTACTGGGCACCATTATGACTTGTCAGGCCCAAAACCCCAACCGGCAAAGACCGAATTACGACCGGATGAAACAGGATGGCTATAATCCCAACAATGATTCGCTCCTGCAGATGAACCATTTTATGACGGAAATCTGGGACCCGGAGGTTCCAATCGTAAAACCGGCCGATAAGACGGGTGATGCGCCTTCGGATGCATTTATTCTATTTGACGGGACGGATATTGACAAGGAGTGGGAAGAAACCGCCGGTTACGGACCGAACCAGGGTTACAGAGCTGCCACGTGGATCATTCAGGATGGCGCTATGCAGTCGACCCGGGAATCCGGTTCACTGGTTTCAAAACGGAGCTTCGGCGATTGTCAGTTGCATATTGAATGGAAAACACCCTCCGAAGTTAGGGGAAGCGGACAGGGCCGGGGAAACAGCGGTGTCTATCTACAAGGTCTGTATGAGCTTCAGGTTCTTGACAGTTACAACAACCGTACCTACCGAAACGGTCAGGCAGGGGCCTTTTACAAGCAATACGCCCCCCTGGTGAACGTGAGCAGGGGACCGGGCGAATGGCAGACCTACGATATCGTCTATACCGCACCCAGGTTTGCCGGGGACAGCACAAGCTACTTCACCCCACCCCGGGCCACCGTATTTCACAACGGGGTGCTCATCCAGAACAATGTATCCCTCCGGGGCCCGACCACCTATATTGGAATTCCCGAATATCTTATTGAAAAACACGGCCCCGGCAGGATTATGCTGCAGGAACACGGAAATCCTGTGGCCTACAGAAATATCTGGATACGAGAGCTGTAAACTGAACTGAATATGTAAACTGAACTGATTAGAGGCGGCCTCCACCGGGACCGCCTCTTTTCATATACGTTCCTGCAGTACTATTATTCTCCTCATCTGAATAAAAATATCCCTTATTCTCTTCAGCACCATACAATTTCGCAGAACAAGGGAAGAAATCTGTTCTATGTATTGAGCATTCCAGATATGAATTAAAAAACAGGCAGTTTTCGATGAAATTTGTTAAACTTAACACCTGATTCCCATTTTATTCTTTATGATAAAAGGTACTTATCTTCTGTTATTTATTCTGATCCCGGGTCTCCTTACTGAAAATCTATTCGCACAAACTATCCAGGATATAGAGCCGATGACATATGATGAGAGTATCTTCATCATATCTAATTATTCCGGGGTTGATGCCCTAACGCCAGAAAAAAGATCACTTTCTGAGCTTCTGAACATTGAGGTAGATGGATTCAGGTTTTTCATCCATATGGACGCAAATACAAAGGAATTGTCCATTAAGAATCCTGATGCTTCAGAAACTCCGCTGATTAGTGTCCTAAAAATGATCAGAAATACGCTTGAAACAGATACTGCAAAGATTCTGACACTTTTCCTTGATTTTGACTTTGATGCAACTCTCCTTGAGAAACATTTTGATGATGCAGGACTCGATCAGAGTATATATTCATATAATGGTATTGAGGATTGGCCATCTATTCAGACAATGCGGGATTTAGACCAAAGACTGGTCGTATTTTCAATGCAGGAACATTTGGATGGCCCTTCATGGCTTCACTATGTCTGGTCTTATGCCATCGAACCTGTAGATCTTTCATCGGTAGAAATTGTACATAAAAACATATCCTGGGATCGTGATCCACATAAAAGACTGCTTTTCTTCAATGGGTTTAATTCAACTGATGTTCTTGAAATGCATGATGATGTGACCTCATATATGACACAAAATCCCTATTTCATTGAACTTATCAAGAATGTATGGAGAAGTGCGGGGAAAACACCAAATTTCATACTGATCGATAGATTTGAGACTTCAATCGTCATCAACATCAATACCCTAAGGAGATTTCCATCGGTTAAGGGATTAGTGACTTCCGATAACAGGATCCTGAATTATGTGAATTGGAGGGGAATGAATAATCTCACGAGCGGAAGGTTCTCATTTTTACTGGAACCAGGAGAGAAAATAACCCTGTCACCGGTTTGTCCTGGATATAAGATCAGACCGCAATCACGAACAATTGACGAGTCTTTTATTGAAAAGAGTATTCATTTCAGGGCAAGTCCTCTGAATATCAATGAAGGCCTGGAGGCTTATTACGATTTTGAAAAAAATGCAAAGGATAAGTCCAAAAACCGAAATCATGGCAAACCCAGGAATGTCACGTATTTGAATGATCCGGAAAACGGCTGGATAGCCTCCTTCGGTGAAAACAGCATCATAGCTCTTCCCCGGGCAAAAACATTCGGGATCATGGATCATGATTTTACGGTTTCTGTCAGGTTGAAAATACCAAGGTACCTGGAAGGAATAACGGACTATTGTATACTGAGCTCAAAAACAGTGAGTTATCAGCGGGGATTGCACTATGTTATCAGAAACCAAAGGCCTTATATGGGTTTTTTTAACGATGACCTTGCAGGCACAGCTCAGATTCGGGAGGGAGAATGGTATCATATTGTCTGGAGGTATGATGAAATGAGCAATGAACAGGCAATCTACGTAAACGGAGTTCTTGATGCGAGTGCACTGGGAAGACCTTCGTACAAAGGGAGCGACAGCCTGTTTATCGGAGCTTATTATAATGCATCCTTCAGTTTTATGGGTGAGATGGATGATCTGTGCATCTGGTCTCGTGCATTAAGTGATGAAGAAATCCTGAAACTGAGCAATAAAACAATTCGTATCGAACCAAACATAAAGTACCTGATCAGGTCTAACTACCTGGTCTATTTGGTTCTGCCGATTACTGTCTTGCTGCTTGCAGTATTATTTTTACTCTGGAGCAGATTCAGACATCGGAGAAAAATAAAGGAAGACCAGAAAAGGGATACTGTCATACATGCACTGCCCAATCACAATTTCATAGGTTTATTTGGTGATTTCAGGATTATTGACAACCACGGGAACAACATTGCAGGTCAGCTTTCTCCCAAATTGAAACAACTGTTCTTTGTCCTGCTGATATTCTCTTTAAAGGAAAAGAACGGAATATCCACCCGGGAGTTGTCCAACATCCTCTGGAAGGGGCAATCCCTGAAAAGTACCAAGAACCTGAGGGGGGTGACCATCCGGAACTTAAGGAAAGTGCTTGAGCCGGTAGACAGGATTGACATCCAGCATCAATCTGACAACTGGTCACTGAAATTGGGAGGCTCAGTTGTATGTGACTATTTTGTATTTCTGAAATTACTGGAAAACAATAACATTCAGGATTATCTTATCTTCAGCAGGTTTTATGACCTCATAAGGGAGGGCGAGTTTCTAAAGGGTGAATCCCAGCCATGGATGGATGAGGTGAAGGGATTTGTCGGTAACAGCATAATGGATGTCCTTCTCCAGTATTTGCAGAGCAACTCAAAATCACTTGAACCAGGGGATATATTGAGTATTACAGATCTGATCTTCATTTATGATCCCGTGAATGAAGTGGCCTTATCCTATAAAATGAAGACCCTGGTCATGCAAAACAATCATAATCTGGCCCGGTTTACATATAAGCAATTCTGCCAGTTGTATGAAGAGATGTACGGGGAGGCTTTCAACAGGTCCTTCGAACAGATGATCTCCTAGTTTACACAACAATTTTAATCGTCTATTAAGCCTTTTTTAAGCGGTTTCTTCACTTAAATTTATAAGTCTTTAAGCCTCCCATTATAATTTCGGTTAGGAATATCCATTTGAGAAATCTGATAACTGACCGAAACCATGAAATCAAACAGACGACAATTTTTTCAGAAAGTGGGTGCCGGGGCAACGGGATTGACCCTGGGACCTGCAGCCATGTCATTTATGGCATCCTGTTCAACCGAGTCAGCTCCAGGTGCCAGTGATGAACAGCAGCTCATGATCGGTGATGATATTGCCATCACCGATACACAGTATGGCAAAGTGAGAGGGTATGTCCTGAGGGGGATATATTACTTTCTGGGCATGCCCTACGGAGCGGATACATCAGGAGTCAATCGCTTTATGCCACCACAGAAACCCGAGCCCTGGACAGACATATTTCCGGCAGTGTGGTGGGGGAACACGGCCCCTCAGGATATGGAGAACCGCTATGCCAGCAAGCTTGGGGCATTCAGGGATCATTGGAATTACGATGATGTCAGTGAGGACTGCCTGCGGATCAATGTATTTACACCGGGCATCCGCGATGGAAAGAAGAGACCGGTAATGGTCTGGATGCATGGCGGCGGTTTTAGAAACGGGAACGGCATTGAGCATGATGGCTACAATGGTGAAAATCTGGCAAGATTTGGAGATGTGGTATTCTGTTCCCTGAATCATCGTCTCGGTCCCATGGGCTACGCCAATTTTGCAGGAGTGGGTGGAGAAAAGTACGCGGCTTCAGGAAATGTGGGTGTCATGGACCTTGTGGCGGCCTTGCAGTGGGTTCACGACAACATTGAAAATTTCGGTGGAGATCCCGGTAATGTAACCATTATGGGTCAGTCCGGCGGAGGTGCCAAAGTCTGTACAGTGACAGCCATGCCATCGGCAAAAGGACTTGTTCATAAGGCCGTAGTATTGAGCGGGGCTACTACAAGACTCGGGGATAAGGAATACTCTGAAAAACTGGGAAGCTATGTGCTGAAGGAAGCAGGCTTGTCTCCTTCCCAGATTGACCGTTTGCAGGAAATGCCATGGAAAGACTATTATGCCCTTGCAAGCAGGGCGGCTTCAAAATTAGCTCAGGAATCAGGTATGACCGGACTTAGAGGAGGATTCAGGCCCTTTGTGGACGGTAGTATCATACCCCAGCATCCATATTTTCCTGAGCCCTCGCCCTCTGCAGCTGACATACCCATGATTATCTGTTCAACCACCGATGAAATGTCGCCCAGCTGGGCAGATTCATCCCTGGAAAATGTGACCATGGATGAAGTTATTGAGCGGGTGAAAGCAAGAGCAGGTTTCAGCCAGGGATTAGGCGATAAGGCGGAGCAGGTTGTTAATGCCTATGCCCGGGCATTCCCTGATAAAAAACCGGTTGAGATCTGGTCGCTGGTATCTGCCAACAGACAAAGTGTGGTCGATCTGGCAGATGCCAAATCAAGCCAGAGTCCTCCCGTGTACGTTGCCTGGTTCGGATGGCAGCCGCCCCTGTTTGACAACAGGATGCGGGCATTCCATTGCGTGGACATTTGTTTCTGGTTTTACAATACAGATCTGATGCTCTCACATACCGGAGGTGGCGCCAGACCAAGGGCCCTGTCTGCAAAGATGGCCGGATCGCTGCTGCAGTTTATGAATACAGGAGATCCCAATGGCGGTGGACTTCCCACATGGCCGAGGTATACCTCTGACAAGGGTGAGTTGATGTTTCTTGATGACAGCTGTGAAGCGCAGAATGATCCTGACAGGGAAGCAAGAGAATCTCTGGCTTAAGTCTTACTGATTATGCGGAACAAAAATAGTATGAAATCAGACAGGCGTCTATTTTTTCAAACCATTGGAGCCGGTGTGACAGGGCTGGCAATGGGACCTGCTGCCATATCCATGGCTTCGTGTTCAGCTTCCAGGAAAGGTGAAGATGATCAGATCCTGTTCATCGGTGATGATATTGCGCTGGCAGAAACCGAATACGGAAAAGTAAGAGGTTACCTGCTAAGAGGAGTTTATTATTTTCTTGGCATTCCGTATGGGGCAGATACTTCGGGAAAGAACCGCTTTTTGCCTCCCAGGAAACCGCAACCCTGGAATGACATATTTCCTGCTGTTTGGTGGGGCAACACAGCCCCACAATTTATGGAAGGAAGGTACAGGAATGCCTATTCTTCATTTGCCGATCACTGGAACTATGATGATGTCAGTGAAGACTGCCTGAGAATCAATGTGTTCACACCCGGGATAAACGATGGGAAGAAGAGACCGGTATTGCTCTGGTTACACGGTGGGGGTTTTACGAACGGAAACGGTATTGAGCAGGATGGCTACAACGGAGAAAACATAAGCCGGTATGGAGATGTGGTTTTCTGTTCCATTAACCACCGTTTGGGACCCATAGGATTTACAGATCTTTCTGCGGCTGGTGGTGAGAGGTTTGCCGGGTCAGGGAATGCAGGGATACTTGACATCATTGCTGCATTGGAGTGGGTGCATAACAACATAGAAGCATTCGGAGGAGATCCGGATAATGTGACGATTATGGGTCAATCAGGGGGCGGAGCCAAGGTATGCACGGTGGTTGCCATGCCCGCTGCGAAGGACCTTGTTCACAAAGCAGTTGCCCTGAGTGGAAATATCACCGGAGCTATACCAAAGGATTTCTCGGAAAAGCTGGGTGCTTACATATTAAGAGAAGCGGGACTATCCCCGGATCAGATCGGCAAGCTTCAGGATATGCCATGGAAAGATTACCTGACTCTTGCCAACAGGGCGAGTGACAGGCTGACCAGGGAATCAGGCGGCAGCGGTATGATGCGCGGAAATTTTGGTCCCGTGGCTGATGGTATTCACATTCTGGAATCAACTTTTTATTCAGATCCAGATGCACCCTCAGCATCCATCCCTATGATCCTGTCAACAACTTTCAATGAGTTTTCTCCTGACAGGTTGGACGGATCCCTCGAAACCATTACCCTGGAGGGTGTTATAGAAAAACTGACCCCGCGTTTTGGCGAGGATACTGAAAGGATCGTAGATGGCTACGCAGCGGCATTTCCCGACAACAGGCCCATTGAGATCTGGTCGATGATCATAAGCAACAGGCAACTGGTTGTAAAAACGGCAGAAATGAAGGTAAAACATTCTGCGCCGGTTTATATGGCATGGTTTGGCTGGCAACCACCGTTGTTCGACAATCGCATGAGAGCATTCCATTGCCTGGATATTTGTTTCTGGTTTTATAATACTGACCTGATGCTGACACATACCGGCGGTGGTTCCAGACCAAGAAAGCTATCGAAACTGATGACTGATACTCTGATACAGTTCATGAAAACCGGGAATCCGAATGGTGCAGGACTCCCTGAATGGCCGCAGTATACTTCATCCGGTGGCGAGACCATGATACTCAATGACGTTTGTGAAGTCAGAAATGATCCGGACAGGGATGCGAGGATTTTTCTACCACCTGTCTGAGAGACTTATTAAGCTTTCAATCATAATTGAAAATAGAACAATTAAGAAAATTCCAACAACATGAAAAAGACACTGTTTATATGCACTCTGCTAATTGGCATGAGTGTTACCATAATCGCGCAAACAGGAAATCAGGTGACAAGGCCCCCAGTTATGGATGTACACATACATGTAGGGCATGTACGCCCCGGAATGGGACCATTATGTCCGCATTTTTTAAGTGATATGCCCGGTGCTGACCCCTTGGATGAAACTCCTTTCACTTTTATAAATACTGACTGTCTTGATCCGTGGCCTGCAGCACAGAGTGATGAAGAAATGAAGGATGAGATTGTAAAGCGGATCAAGGATCTGAACATGACCATGATTGCCTTTGGCGATCCCGGAGTGATGAGAAACTGGATGGCGGAGGTACCGGAAGGAAGGATCATTCCGGGCATCAGTTGGAGAAATCTGACAGTTGATCAGTTCCGGGATTCACTGGAAAGCGGTTTTTATAAAGTTTTTGCAGAAACAGGGATGGATACACCTGACGAATATTTAGCCGTTGCTGAGGAGTTGAACATTCCTGTTGGTATTCATAGCGGGACAGGTGGAAACGGCAGTGCAAATATTAGAAATCCTGAATACCGGGCTTCATCAATGGACCCTTTCAGGCTGGAAAGCATTCTGGCCCGTCATCCCAAGTTAAAAGTGTACGCAATGCATGCCGGTTATCCTCTGGCCGAACACATGATTGCACTGATGGGAGCAAATGCCTATGTATATGTTGATATTTCAGGTATGATCTGGAGCTATCCACTGGATGAAGTTCATTATTACATTAAAAAGCTGGTTCAGGCAGGTTTTGGAAAAAGGATTATGTATGGTACCGATCTATTTTACTATCCCCGCATGATTGAAGGTTCAATGAGTATAATCGAACATGCACAGTATTTATCGGCAGATCAAAAACGGGATATTCTTTTCAACAATGCTGCACGGTTCTTCAGGTTGGACGAAAGCCAGTTCGACTGGCCAGATCAGAATTAGGAATTCAAATCATTTAAACTTTATAAAGATGAAAAAAATATCAGTTATCATTTTTAGTTTGTTTTTGAGCACTTTCATATTTGCTCAGAATGCTACTCGTTTACCTGTTATGGATGTGCACGTTCATGTGATGAAAGTAAATCCGGACAGGGCAGGTGGACAAATGTGCCCGTGGTATCTAAGCGATATGCCCGGGGCAGATCCGAACGACAGTATGGAGGACATATACTCCTTCATGAGCGGTGATTGTCTGGATCCCTGGCCGGCAGCGAAGAGCGATGAAGAGTTGAAAGATGAAGTGGTCAAGCGCATTAAGGAATTGAACCTGACCATGGTTGCCTTTGGCGATCCGGCTGTGATAAGAAGCTGGATGGCGGAAGTCCCTGAGGGCAGGATCATCCCCGGTATTGCTCCAGGGAATTTAACTGTGGAACAATTCAGGGATTCACTGGAAAGTGGTTTCTATAAGTATATGTCAGAGGTGGCTCCGCAATACCAGGGTATGTCGCCCAGTGACATGTCCCTTGATCCATACTTCGCGGTTGCTGAAGAACTTGGTATTCCGGCCGGTATACATATGGGAACCGGAGGGAATGGCATAACTAATGTTACAGGTTCCAAATTCAGGGCTTCCATGGGCGATCCGTTCTTGCTGGAGGATCTGCTCATACGTCATCCCAAATTGAAGATTTGTGTTCAGCATGCCGGTTACCCGATGATTGAACATATGCTTGCCCTGATGGGTGCAAATGCTTATGTATACCTGGATATTTCGGGAATGATATTCAGTTATCCCCTGGATGATGTCCACGCCTACATTAAAAGATTGGTTCAGGCCGGTTTTGGGAAACGGATCATGTACGGTACCGATTTCTTTTCATATCCACGTATGATTGAAGGTTGTATGAGCCTTATCGAAAACGCCCGCTATCTGGGAGAAGATCAGAAAAGAGATATACTCTTTAACAATGCGGCAAGGTTTTTCCGCCTCGATAAAAGTTATTTTGACTGGCCGGAAGAAAATTAATTTGTAAATAGTATAGTTAGAATTATTTAACTTAAGTTCTCAAAAATAAATCTAAAGACTTTCAAGATGAAAAAACGGTTCTTAATCGCATTTGTTCTAATGTCAGTTATCCTGGGTGTTTATGCCCAGGAGTTGGCCAATTTTATGGGACGTGCTCCAATCATTTCTCCGGAAATCGGAGAAGAAACAGTAACTTTTCGGATTTCCGCTCCGGAGATAAAACTGGCCAGACTATACGGCTCCTGGATGGCCTCTTACAGTTCATCCATCAATATGATGAAGGACACTGCAGGGGTCTGGTCAGTAAGCATACCTAAACCGTCTCCCGAACTTTACACCTATCATTTTATTCTTGACGGAGTGGTAGTCAATGATTCCAGGAATGTGTTCATGCAACGTGACGGAACACGTTATTTAAGTGTTTTGCTGGTTCCCGGCGAATTAACCGAGAATTATTTTGAAGCGAACGAACACGGAAACCTGTCGAAGGTATGGTACGATTCACCGACCATTGGAACGAACCGCCGTATGTTTGTTTACACGCCTTACGGTTATGAGACCAGTGGTGAAGAGTATCCGGTTCTTTACCTGCTGCACGGTGGTGGTGGCGACGAGGATGCCTGGAGTACCATGGGACGCGCCCGCCAGATTCTGGATAACCTGATTGAAAAAGGGCTGGCCTTACCGATGCTATGCGTGATGCCAAACGGAAA
>CAYRLP010000014.1:8373-14013 GCA_964424935.1 uncultured Bacteroides sp. | reverse complement strand
GTCCAGGGTAACCAGTTGTCCCATCAGGTCCTTGTAACTCTCGTTCACCTCCAGGTCGGTTAACTCACCGAAATGGAGCACCTGGCGGAAGGCCTCCTTGGTATCTCCTGCAGACCCGTTGTAGGTCATCCCCAGCGCGTATGAAACACTGAGCGGGGAGATCATGAGGTTATCCTCCTCGCTGAGTTCGTTCACCTCTTTGAACAGCTCAAAGGCAAACTGCTGGTCAGCCTGGATGATCTCGGCGGCCTTTTTGTTCAGCACGATCTTTTTGGGCTCCTTGTCCACCGGCTCCAGGTTTTCGCAGGAATACAGGGCGAAAACGGCCATGATCAGCAATGAAAAGGGGAGGACCGGAATCCTCCATATGACGGATGTTTTCATGGTTGAGGATGCGTTATGTTCAGTTTATTCATCATACTCCGGTTTTCCCACTTTCCCCATGAAAAGGATGGCTCCGGTGGAGTTTTCCTTGATTACATAGAGGAAGGGCCTGTCGATCTTGAAAAGGGTGGGACCGTCATGTATGGAAGTTAAGTTTATCTCCACAATCGTTACCGCGGCCGCCTCGGTTCCCTCCTCCTGCACATCGATGAAGGTCTGGTGTATCACCCTTGAGATATAGAGATCCAGCATAGGGGTGATGTTGCTGAAATCAGCATTATCGGAGAATCCGACTCCCAATCCCAGGTTGGTCAGGGGATCGTTCAGAAGGGATTTGAATCCGTATTTGAACTTGGGAAGCTGGATCTGCAAATTGGCCATGTAGGAAGATTCAAACCAGGAATCCCAGTGTTCAGCATCCATGGCCTCCACCAGTTCCGAGGTGCTCACACCCGGTTCCGGCAACAGGACCACCATGCTGAAGGCACTGTCGCCGTATGGCATCTCCACGGCCGAGAAAAGATCCTGGCCGGTGTAATTGAAGCTCCCTTCCACCTTCATGAAATCGGAGCGGTGCGTTCCCCCTCCCTCCAGGTTGAAATCATCTTCAAAGGTTTGCTCCTGGTCAAACTGGTACTTCCAGGTGGCATTGAAATAGATGGCGTTGATCAGGTACATTAAGGTATTTGCGGGGATGTAATCGAGCATGTCCTGGATCTTACCGTTGGTTTTATCCTCGATCCATCCGTTGATAATATCCACCGCACCGGGATCCGAAAAATCCAGCTCCTCTACGGCCGCATCGAAATACTCTTTGTTGGTGTTGATAAACGCCTCCAATATCTCGTACCCCAACCTGTACCAGATGCTGTTGGCGATGCTGAACTCCACATTCTCGTCCAGGGTCACAAGCTGCCCCATCAGGTCCTTGTAACTCTCGTTTACCTCCTGGTCGGTCAAATCGCCGAAATGGAGTACCTGCCGGAAGGCCTCCTTGGTTTCACCGGCTGCTCCGTTGTAGGTCATCCCCAGTGCGTAGGAAACGCTGAGCGGGGAAATCATGAGGTTATCCTCTTCGCTGAGTTCGTTCACTTCCCTGAACAGCTCAAAGGCAAACTGCTGGTCCGCCTGGATGATCTCGGCGGATTTCAGGTTCAGTACGATCTTCTTGGGCTCCTTGTCCACCGGATCCGCCTTCTCACAGGAATACTGGGTGAAAAGGGCAAGGATCAGCAGGGAAACGAAAACAGATGATAATCTGAAAAATATGGTTGGTTTCATGGTTCCGGGTGTATTAAAGTGTAATTACCGTACTCTGACTTGAAGACGCAATCCACTCCTCCACGGTTGCGTCCGATACAGGACTTCTCGCAGGATCTGATTGTATGTTTAGTTAACATTCTTTCATTTCGGTTGTTATACAGAGCAAAGCTACGGGAAATGAAGAAAAAGATACTATTATCACTGGCGACTCTTTTTTTAGTCATCACAACGGGGATGTGCACTACCTGGACCATTACAAATTCGGGTTTTGCCTTTACACCTGATACCATCAGGATCATATATGGTGACGATGTGGACTTTTCACTGGGATCCACACACAATGCAGTAGAAGTGAGTCAGTCGACATGGGATGCCAACGGAAATACCGAGCTTGCTTCAGGTTTTTCAGTTCCTTTGGGTGGCGGATCGGTATCCGCGGATCTGCTTACAGTCGGTACCCACTGGTATGTTTGCAGTCCGCATGCATCTATAGGAATGAAAGGAGTTATCATCGTTGAGAATGCCACAGGAGTACCAGAGAACCTGCCACAGGTTCATGTCTCTTTCTTTCCCAATCCGGTTTTCGATATGATAACCATAAAATCTGAGGAAGAAATGGTTGGTTCACCATTTACTTTTATGGATCTGGCAGGCAAACAGATTCTTACAGGCAGATTAAGTGACGAATCTTTTTCCGTTGACATCAGCAGCTTTGAAACAGGCATTTATCTGCTTCAGGTTGGAGAACGCAGAAGGCAGACTTTCAAAGTAATGAAAAAGTAACTCCGGACCTTGGGTCACTGACCCGTCTATTCCTCATACTCCGGTTTCCCCACCTTCCCCATGAAAAGGATGGCTCCGGTTGAGTTTTCCTTGATCACATAGAGGAAAGGCCGGTCAACCTTGAAAAGGGGAGGTCCGCTTGGTATGGAAAGCTCCCTCAGCTCCACGATGGTGGCTGCGGCCGCCTCGGTTCCCTCCTCCTGCACGTCGATGAAGGTCTGGTGGATCACCCGCGAGATGAAAAGGTCCGCCATAGGGGTGATATTGTTGAAATTGGCTTCTCCGCCAAATGCAATCCCCAGTCCCAGGTTCTTCAGAGGATCGTTCAACAGCGATTTGAACCCGTATTTGAACTTGGGGAGCTGGATCTGTACATTGGCCATATAGGAAGATGCAAACCAGTCATTCCAGTGTTCCACATCCATGGCGTTCACCAGTGCATCAACAGTCACTTCCTCCTGGGGCAACAGGACCACCATGCTGAATGCGCTGTCGCCGTAGGGCAGCTCCACAGCCGAGAAAAGATCCTGGCTGGTAACGTTAAAGCCCCCTTCCACCTGCATGAAATCACACCGGTGCGTTCCCCCTCCCTCCAGGTTAAAATCGTCCTCAAAGGTCTCCTCCTTCTCAAACTGGTACTTCCAGGTGGCATTGAAATAGATGGCGTTGATCAGGTACATCACCGCATTTCCGGGGATGTAATCGAGCATGTCCTGGATCTTGCCGTTGGTCTTGTCCTCGATCCATCCGTTGATAATATCCACCGCACCGGGATCCGAAAAGTCCAGTTCCTCCACAATGGCGTCGAAATACTCCTGGTTTGTGGCAATGAACGCTTCCAGTACATTATATCCCAGCTTGTACCAGATGCTGTTGGCGATGCTGAACTCCACCTTGTCGTCCAGGGTAACCAGTTGTCCCATCAGGTCCTTATAACTCTCATTCACTTCCTGGTCGGTCCACTCCCCGAAATGGAGCACCTGGCGGAAAGCTTCCCTGGTGTCTCCTGCAGCTCCATTGTAGGTCATCCCCAGCGCATATGAAACACTGAGCGGGGAGATCATAAGATTATTGTTCTCACTGAGTTCGTTCACCTCCCTGAACAGTTCAAAGGCAAACTGCTGGTCCGCCTGGATGATCTCGGCGGATTTCAGGTTCAGTACGATCTTTTTGGGCTCCTTGTCAATCGGTTCGGCTTCTTCACAGGAAGGCAGGATGAAGAGCGCCAGTATCGAAAGGGAAACAAAGAAGGCCGGTATCTTCTGTAATATCGTGGTTTTCATGATGTATGGTATTAGAATGTCACTTCAGATCTCTGTAATCTGAAGATGCATCCGGCTCCTCCCTGGTTGCGTGGACCCGCGGTTTATCAGCAGGGATTGTTATCTGCGATCGGCCATGGTAAAGGCCATCTTCCAGGAGCCGTCCTCCTGTCGTTCACAGACATCCACCCATGTGCCCACTGCCCATAAGGTATCACCCCATTCTTTGTTAGCCCATGAGACTGTAAACTTTCCTCTTACAGTGGCCAGGTCACCCGAGATCCATAGATCCTCTACTGTGTTTTCAACGGTTGAAACAGTGAACCCGGGTCTGACAGAAGTTAATATGGACCGGATTTCGTCTTTTCCGGTTAATATCTCTCCATTCTGAATTCTCACAACGTCCTCCGTATAAGAGTCGACACAGGCATCTATATTACCGGCGAGGATATTCGCATCCCAATCCCCGGTAGTTAAATTTATCACGGCCTGTCTGTCGGCTTCGTGGTGGTGCTCTACCGTGCAGGATGTAAATCCAGAAAGAATCAGAGCAATTAGTACGATAAAATACTTCTTCATGATGCAATAGTTAGGTTAAACATGGAACAGTAAGTTAGTTATTAAACGAAATAGTCCATATTTTATTGAGCTTAAGCGAACTACAGGAATAAATATTCTGCCAATCGACCGTTCCTTTGCTTATTGACTGCACTCGGTAGTGAAATAAACATTCGGGCTGCCGAAGGTATAGGCATAGAATAGGATGGGGAGTTCCCAAACGCAAATTTCATACAGGGAGGGCATCTTTTTCAGGTAGAGGTCGTACAGGTTCGTGTTCGCAGATACATCCAGGCTGGTCATCTGGTTTTCACTGCAGTCCAGAACGGTCAGGGCCGCATTTTGCGATACATCCAGTGAGGTGAGCTGGTTCCCATTCAGGGAAACCTCCACCAGGGACAGGTTATGGCTCAGATCTATAGCGCTTATCTGGTTCTCACTCAGATATACCTCCTCCAGGTACAGGTTATGGCTCAGATCCATTGCGGTGAGCAGGTTGCTCTCGCAGTGCAATATCTCCAGTGCCGCGTTCACCGATACATCCAGGGTAGTCAGCTGGTTCTCCATACAACCTAGTTCCACCAGGGCTGCATTGGCAGACACATCCAGACCGGTTAATGGATTAGCACTACACCACAGGGATTCCAGGGCTGTGTTGTTCGATATATCAAGGCTTGTTAACTGGTTTTCGGAGCAGTACAGGGTCTTCAGTGCAGAACACCCTGAAATATCCAGGATGGTCAGCTGGTTCCCGCCACAGTTCAGGTCCTCCAGCTTCCTGTTGTCAGAAAGATCCAGGGTAGTCAGCTGGTTCAAAATACAAATAAGTGATTCCAGATTGATGAACGCTTCAATTCCTGACATATCAGAAATATCCTTCTCCCATACTTGAAGCTCCCTGACTGCTTCAGCTTCCGAGTAACTGATCAACGTATCTCCGTTTGTATCCACTCCCAGGTCAATAAGCGCATTTAAAAAGTTGGGATCAGGGATCTCTACCGGTTCATCCGGATTAAATTCGGGCTCCTTTTCACATGCACTTAAAACAGTAAACGCCACCATGAATAGCCATATGTTGAAGACGGGTCTCATCATCTGCTGCATTCGGTTGTAAAGTATACATTGGGACTGTCGGTTGTGTCCACCAGGAATTCATCGGGCGGAAAAGGGAGGGTCCAGACGCATACTTCATAGAGGGTGGGCATTTCATTCAGTTTAAGAGAGGGTGTATATTGATCGCGTCTATAGGTGCCCAGGGAAGTATTATTGGAAAGATCCAGGCTGGTTAGCTGGTTTGCGTCGCACCACAGTTCGTATAGAGCTGTATTATTCGACACATCCAGGCTGGTTAACTGGTTGTCATGGCACCATAACCTCTTCAGGAGGGGAA
>CAYRLP010000014.1:0-8363 GCA_964424935.1 uncultured Bacteroides sp. | reverse complement strand
TTGAAATATCCAGCGCAGGCAGATAATTCTGTTCACATTCGAGATACACCAGCTCGGTATTGCCGGAGACATCAAGGTCAATCAGTTTATTGTGGTAGCAATAGAGAACATATAGTGCCGGGTTCCCTGACAGATCAAGATGGGTTAATTGATTCCCCTCGCAGATCAGGTACCTGAGGCCTGGCAGCATGGAGACATCCAGGCTGTTCAGCTGATTGTGACCGCACCACAAATCGTATAGTGCTGGATGGTTTGAGAAATCAAGACTGGTCAGCTGATTCTCCCCGCACCAGAATATTTCCAGTGCCTCATTGTTTGAAATATCCAGGCTGGTTAGTTGATTATAGGAACAATGCAGATCTACCAGGGCCATATTATTGGAGACATCCAGACTGGTCAACTGGTTCCCGTCGCAGTAAAGTGTATTTAATTTGGCGTTCTGTGTGATATCCAGATTGGTTAACCGGTTCGCACCGCACATAAGGATAAACAGAGCCGTATCTTTTGACACGTCCAGCCCGGTTAGCTGATTATCAGTGCACCATAACCATGTCAGGGAAGTATTATTTGAAACATCCAGAGTTGTTAGCTGATTACCGCCACATATGATCAGGACCAGGGCTGTATTCCTGGTCACGTCCAGACTGGTCAGCTGATTACCACCTACATCCAGCCGTTCTAAGGCGGGATTATTGGAAATATCCAGTTCAAGCAAATTGTTATTGTCACACCAAAAATCATCCAATAGGGTATTCCCGGTAACATTCAGACTTGTGAGGTGATTATAGTTACAGTATAGTCTGGTAAGCAGGGTGTTTTCAGAAAGGTCCAGGCTGGTTAACCGGTTGTTTTCACAATCCAGTTTTTCCAGATTCACGAACAGTTCAATCCCCGTCAGATCTGAAATGTCACAATTGGATACATCCAGATTCGTTATAACGGAAGCTTCAGCGGAACTGATAAAGCTGTCCCCGTTTGCATCCACCCCGGCTTCAATGAGAGCATTCAGGAAATTAACATCCGGAATATTACTTTCAGGTTCCGTTTCCTCCTTTTCACACTGATTGAATAGCGCGAAGAAGACGATAGGGATCAGCCAAAAATAATGCAGGGTTTTCATGCCGGGGCAGGATCTGATGCAAGTTACGAATAACGGGAGGTACAAGTCAATTATTCGGCTGGTTTTTAACGGGTTGAACGCGAAGGCTCAAGGGTACGTTTACCGGCTGCATTCCGTGGTGAAATAGACATTGGGGCTGCCGGTTGTATCTATTTCAACACCTTCTGGGGGAAATGGCAGTTCCCATACACACACCTCGGTCAGTGTGGGCATACTGTCCAGCGCGATGTCCGGGATGGATTCCCAGATATTATTACCCAGGTTGGTGTTATTTGATATATCCAGGGCAGTTAATTGGTTTCTTCCGCAATCAATATCCGATAATGCCAGATTGTATGAGACATCCAGGTTGGTTAACTGGTTATTTCTACATCTGAGATGATCTAAATAAATGTTATTTGTTATATCCAGATTAGTTAATTGGTTATCAGAACAATACAAAATTGTCAGTGCAGTCTTATCGGAAACATCCAGCGCAGTTAATTGATTACCTGTGCAACTCAAATGCAATAAGTCATCATTGTTTGAGATATCCAGGCTTGATAATTGAAGATTAGAGCACTCTAAGATCTTCAAATATATATTGTTAGAAACATCAAGTGAGGTCAATAGTGTCTGGCCACAGTACAGTCCAAGTAAGTATGTGTTCTGGGAAACATCCAGACTGGTTAATGGATTATTACTACAACATAGATTGGTTACTGAAACATTGGATACATCCAGGGTAGTTAATTGATTCCTGGGACACCAGATCGTCCATAGGTCAGCGGCATCAGCAACAAGTAAACTGGATATTTGGTTATTTTCACAATATAACTCAAACAAATTGTGGTTATTTGACAGATCCAGGGCAGTTAGTTGATTCCTCCAACAAACAAAATAATACAGGGCTGTGCATGTTGAAACATCCAGAGTCGTTAATTGATTATGGCCGCAATCCAGGTACTCCAATTCAGTACAATTTGACACATTAAGAGTTGTCAATTCATTAGAGGTGCAGTCCAGTTCTTTTAAGGCAGCAAGATTAGAAACATCCAGTTCAGATAACGAATTACTGCCGCATTCCAGAACTTCAAGTGCAGTATTACCTGAGACATTCAGATTGGAGAGTTTATTCCCACTGCACCTCAGGGTTACCAGGGCAGTGTTATTTGAAACATACAATGAGGCTAACTGGTTATAACTGCAATCAAATGCGGTTAAATTAGTGAAGTATTCGATGCCGCTCAATTCCGAAATGTCACAGCCGGAGATGTCCAGGGAATTAACCAGGGCAGCTTCAGAGTAACTGATCCTGCCGTCTCCATCTAGATCCACCCCGGCTTCAATGAGCGCATTTAAGAAATTGACATCCGGTATGATAAGTGCAGGTTCCGGCTCCGGATCCGGCTCTTTTCCGCACCGGGTGAAGAGCGCAGTTAAAGCAAATGTGAGCAGCAGTATCTTGGATGCTGTTTTCATGCCGGGGAGCGGTCTGATGCAAGTTACTACAGATAAGACGTATAAGTCAAGTATTATGTTGATTATTAATGGATTGAAACATATAACCAAAGGGCCCGCCTACTGACTGCATTCCGTGGTGAAATAGATGTTGGGGCTGGCGGTTGTATCCATCCGCATTCCTTCCGGAGGGAAGGGCAGGGTCCAGACACATACCTCTTCCAGGGTGGGCATGTCTCTCAGGGAGAGATCAATCCAATACCAACTGGACAGGTTCTCATCCTGACCGATCAGGGTGTTGTTCGAAATATCCAGTTGGGTTAATTGATTCCCGCCGCAGTAAATGATCGCCAGCTCAGTCAGATTGGAGAGCTCCAGGCTAGTCAGCTGGTTCCGGGAACAGGTCAGAACGACTATGTCCTGGTTTGCGGAAACATCCAGGCTGGTCAGCTGGTTCCCACCGCATTCCAGATATTTCAGATTCTCATTATTGGAAATATCCAGGTCGGTCAACTGGTTCCCATCACAATCCAGGCTTTCCAGGTACGTACTGCTGGAAAGATCAAGTTCGGTGATGTCATTCAGATAGCAGGTTAAGTGCTTCAAAGCAGGGCAATTGGAGACATTCAGAACCGTTAATCTGTTTTGGGGACAAAACACGGATTCGAGGGCGGTATGGTTGGAAAGATCAAGGGTGGTCAGATCGTTCCCGTCGCAGCCCAATGCTATTAAGGCGGGTTGCTTACAGACGTCCAGGATGGTTAAATCGTTATGGTCGCAAGATAAATATTCCAGGTTCGTGTTATCCGAGATATCAAGTGAGCTCAGGTTAGCGGTGTAACAACTAAGATACCTTAAGGCAGTGCAATTCGATACATCCAGTGATTCCAGGTCATAGTTCCAGCCGCAGTTCAGATATATCAGGGCGGTGTTAAGGGAAACATTAAGAATGGACAGCTGATTGTTACTGCATTCCAGGGTATCCAATGCCGGGTTGTCGCCCACATACAGAGAGGTAATCTGATTTTGGTCACAGACCAGATAGGTGAGGTTGGTATTGCTGGTGACATTCAGGGCATTTAACTGGTTCCAGCGGCAATTCAGGTGTGTTAAAGCCTTGTTCTCAGTTACATTCAGGGCAGTTAACTGGTTTCTGTCACAGATCAGCGTTTCCAGATGTATGAATTTTTCGATCCCGGTAAGATCCGCGATACTGTCCCATGAAACATCCAGGTAGCGAACCCCCTCCGCTTCCGAAGCGCTGATCTGTCCGTCGCCGTCCGCATCAATCCCAAGTTCAATAAGCGCATGCAGGAAATTGTCATCAACGATCTGAACCACGGGATCCGCGTCATCTCTCTCACACTGACCCAGAAACAGCAGTACCGTTATGCATAATATTGCTCTCAGAACAGACTTCATGACATAGTTCCTATGTTTCATTCGTTTTATTCACTGCACTCTGTGGTGAAATAGACATTCGGACTGCCTTCGTCACATAGTTTAAAACCTTCGGGTGGAAAGGGCATGATCCAGACGCAAACTTCTGTGAGTGAGGGCATGTTACTGATATCCAGATAGCAATCAATCCAACTGGCAGAGGTTATTGATCCCTGGCCAATGATAGTATTTGAAATATCCAGGCTGGTAATCAGGTTATTTTCGCAATTCAATAGTTTTAACTCAGATAAATTAGAGACATCAAGGTTTGTTAATTGGTTATGACCGCACTCCAGCCAATATAATTTAGTCTTATCAGAAACGTCAAGAGTGGTTAATTGATTTTCGCTACACTCAAAACGACGCAATTCCAGGTCGTTGGAAATATCAAGTGTGGTTAACTGGTTTCTTTCGCAATACAAATAATTTAAGGCAATGTGATCAGAAACGTCAAGAGTGGTTAACTGGTTTCGCTGGCATTCCAAATAATCTAAGGCAGTATTGTTGGAAACATCAAGGCTGTTTACCTGGTTTGCTGCACATTGTAAGGTATTCAAATCAAGCAGATTGGATACATCCAGGCTGGTTAATTGATTTCCACCGCAGCCCAACCACTCCAGGGCAGTGTTGTTTGAGACATCCAGGCTGCTTAGTTGGTTATCAAATACCTTTAAATATTTTAAAACAAGATTACCGGATACATCCAGACCGGTCAGCTGATTGTCGGAACATTCCAGCTCAGTCAAGGCCGTATTTTTAGATATATCCAGGGTGGATAGCTGATTGTTAGAACAATCCAGATAGGTAAGGTGGATGTTATTTTTGACGTTCAGATTGGTTAATTCATTTCCTCCAGTATCCAGCCATGTTAAGGCTGGATTACCAGAAACCGCCAGACTGGTCAGCTGATTGTCCGAGCAAACCAGCTTTATAAAGGTCGTAATTTCTGATATATCCAGAGTGGATATAAGGTTTCCGGAACAATTCAATTCGATCAGGTCCGTGTTCTTGGATACATCCAGACTGGTTAACTGGTTTTCGTGGCAGTCAAGTATCAGGAGATGGACAAATAAATCTATGCCATGGAAAGAGATGATACTGCTGGCTGAAACATCCAGGTAATCCACTGCAGCAGCTTCGGAGGGACTGATGATTCCGTCACCGTTTGTGTCAATCCCAAGTTCTATGAGTGCATTCAGAAAATTGAAATCCGATATTTCATTCTTGGGCTGAGGTTCTGGTTCTTCCTTTTTACACTGGGTGAACCCTGCCAGCAAAGCCAGGAGTAGGAGCGCTATCTTGAATGCAGATTTCATGCCGGGGATTTCTATTGCAAGTTACTGAGAAACCAGCATTAAAGTCAATCTCAAATTAAAGAAGCTTCCTGAAACCGGATGAACAAGAAAAACAGATCGTTGTCCTTTATGTATCCCTGCAGCTGAAATTTTAATAATGAGATATTCGTTATATCGTTACGCAACCAAGGAGGAGATCATGAAAAATCCAATATATAAGAGAGTCGGAATCATAGCGACGGCCCTGTTCAGTATCATGCTTTTAAGTATGGCGACAGTCGCTACCTGTCAGAGTTATGGACGTGATAGTTGGCAAAAACCGGATGAAGTTGTGAAGAGTCTGAACCTTAAGCCAGGTGACGTTATCGCTGATATTGGGGCAGGTGACGGCTATTTTACCAGGCGTTTTGCAGAAGCCGTAAGTCCCGGGGGACAGGCACTGGGTCTGGAAATAGTGTCACGGAACGTAGAGTCCATGAAGAGAGATGCTGAAAGGTTGGGATTGGATACCTATAAGGCCATGCTGGTCGAATCGGATGATCCCGGATTTGAGCCGGGATCCGTGGATATCGTATTCCTGTGCAATGCCTATCACCATCTCCGGAACAGGGTGGATTATTTTAATACGGTCTCCAGGGGTTTGAAGAAGGATGGCAGGGTGGTTATCGTTGATTTCTATAATAAGCGAATGGCTGTAGGTCCCGCGCCCGGTCATACATTATCCAGGGAAGTTGTAATAGAAGAAATGAAATCCGCCGGGTATCAATTGCTAAATGACAGGGATTTCTTAGAGTATCAGTATTATCTTGAGTTTGGACTGAATTAAAGTTGAAGGTCCCTACTGACTGCACTCCGTAGTGAAAGTGACATTGGGGCTGCCTGTTGTATCCACGGTCACTCCTTCAGGGGGGAAAGGCATGGTCCAGACACAAACCTCTTCCAGGGTTGGCATGTTTCGTAATGAAAGTTCAATGTCGATAGCAAAGCTCCACTCAAAATCCTGTCCGATAGAGTCATTATTTGTGAGATCGAGTCTGTTCAATTGATTCTCATCACAATGAAGTATTATCAAATTAGACAGATTTGATAATTCAAGATTTGTTAATTGGTTATCTGAACAGACTAACCATAGCAAAGCAGTGTTTGTGGAAACGTCCAGGGTGGCCATTTTGTTACTTGGGCAATATAGTCGTTCTAATTTAGAGTTGTTGGAAAGGTCAATAGTAGTTATCTCGTTAATATCGCACGAAAAAGATTTCAACTCGATACAATTGGCTATGTCAATAGAAATTAATTCATTTTGTCCGCAAAACAAGCCTTCTAATGCAGGATTATTTGATAAATCAAGGGTAGATAATTGGTTATAATAGCAATTTAACGCCCTTAGAGTAATATTATTGGAAACATCAAGATCCGTCAATCGGTTTCCACTGCAATCCAATCTTTCTAATGCAGCATTTTCAGAAACATCAAGATTCGTTAATGTGTTAGCGGCGCAATTCAAAATTGTCAAGAGAATATTATTGGAAACATCAAGGGTGGTTAACTCATTTACACTGCAGTCAAAATTCGATAGATTTACGTTATCAGAGATATCAAGTGAGGTCAGGTCACATATGTAGCAATGTAAGTACGTTAAGGCTATGCAATTCGATACATCCAGAAATCCTAAGTCTTCATTCCAGTAGCAAGACAACTCTTCTAATGCAGTATTATTAGAAACATCCAGACTGGTTAGCAGATTATCATTACAGCTAAGTGACTCCAGATTGATAAACTTCTCAATACCTGTCATATCTGAAATATTTTCATCACTTACATCTAAAGAGATTACCTCCTCAGCCTCAGCATTACTGATTTGTCCGTCTCCATTAGTGTCTACCCCTTCTTCAATAAGGGCAGCTAAGAAGCTGGGATCGGGAATATCAACCGGGTCGTTTGGATCGATCTCAGGCTCTTTTTCGCATTGAGTATAGAGAAAAACCAACCCAATTGTGAGCAGCAGTATCTTGAATACGATTTTCATGCTGGTGCAGGATCTGATGCAAGTTACTTCGAAAAGACCGTTAAAGTCAAGTATTTTGCTGGGTTACAATGCCCGAATTCAGCGCACAAAGAATCCCCGGCAGGGAGCTGAAATCTTAAATAAGTTGTTAAAAATCAACACATTCTTGAAATTCTGACAGGCAGGGGGTAACTTGTTTAACTCTTATCCTTAAAAGCATTGATCATGAGAAAGTTAACAGGTATTTTGTTTTGCTTATTGCTTGCATTTAGCCTCTCTCTATCTCTTACTGCCCAGTCCAACAAGGAAGGACTGGACCAAAAAGAACTAACAAAACAGTTTATTGGCAACTGGATTACAAGTTTTCCTGACGGACCAGTTATGAAATTTCATGTCAAACCTCTTGGAGATGGTTATGAGTTAGAACTTATCTGGGAGAACGAAGGAGAGCTTGATCACATTGACAGGGGAGTAATGGGTCTGACCTCTGATAATTCGGTTAGTGAAGCATGGATATGGTCAAACACCGGTCTTGTAACATTTGATTATGGGAAATTTACGTCTGAAAAATTTTTTGCTACAGACCGATATAGTTCCCTGAATGGAAAAGTATCTGACAGGTTTACATTTGAGTTTATTGAATCCGGGAAGATGAAAATGATCCATAAACATTGGAATCTTGATGTCTCATCAGAGATGGCCGGACAATCAGAGTTTATCTGGATAAAGGAGCAGGAACTATAAAGTATCTTTCTGCTCCTGAATAAGCGTTATAGATTGTCAGACTAAAATAATATGTTCTACCGGCTGCACTCGGTGGTGAAGTACACATTGGGGCTGCCGTCCATGCAGAGCTTAAAACCATATGGAGGGAAGGGCTCGGTCCAAACGCAGACCTCGGTGAGGGTGGGCATGTCGCTGATATCCAGGTAGCACTTATATAAAGATCCCGATCCGAGATTCTGATTGTTTGATAGATCCAGCGTGGTCAATTCATTACCGCCGCACAGGAATGTATGCATAACCGTCAGGTTTGAAACATCCAGGGTGGTGAAATGATTGT
>CAYRLP010000013.1:0-14089 GCA_964424935.1 uncultured Bacteroides sp. | reverse complement strand
GTACTCCAGTATGCCGAAATGATCGATTCCATCCACAGCGGGAACCCCCTCAACGAAGGACGCCAGGTCGCGGAAAGCACCCTGACGGCTATTATGGGCCGGATGAGCGCCTATACGGGGAAGATAGTGGAATGGGACTGGGCCCTGAACGAATCCACGCTCGACCTGACCCCCGGAAAGATGGAGTTCGGGGATATGCCTGAAACACCGGTACCGATGCCGGGAATCACCCCGCTGATATAAAACCGGACTATTTTATAAGGAACTGAAAAAAGACAATCCCATGAAAAAGCTACGATTTGCAATATTCGTCCTTGCATGCATCCTGCTGACGGGTGCCGGATCCGCCCCGCCCCAGGAAGAAGGATTTATACCCCTGTTCAACGGGGAGGACCTGCATGGCTGGGTGAACGTGAACGGTGCCCCGGAGACCTGGATGGTACGCGACGGGATGATCGTATGCAGCGGTATCCCCACGGGTGTGCTGCGCACCAATAAGCAATATGAAAACTACATCCTGGAGCTGGAATGGCGCCATATGGTAAAAGGGGGAAATGCCGGCCTGTTCATTCACTCAGATGCCCTGACGGCTACCGGGCAACCCTTTACACGGGCCATTGAATGCCAGATCATGGATGGCAACCATGGAGACGTATTTGCCATACACGGGGCCACGCTGACCCCGGACAATGCAAACCTGGAGCAGGGCTGGATGCGTTCCTATCCCAGGCAGGAGCGGACCAAGCCGGCTGGTGATTGGAACCACTACCGGGTGGAAAGCAGGGATGGGATGATCACCCTGGCCATTAACGGGGAGGTGGTTACAACCGCATATCACACCAACCCGCGAAGGGGCTATATCTGCCTGGAATCCGAGGGAAGTGAAATATATTTCCGGAATATCCGCATCAAGGAACTACCGGGTTCCAATCTGCCCGAAGAGGTGACCGCTTCCCTGGATGAGGGATTTCATTCCCTCTACAACGGACTGGATCTGCGGGGATGGAAACAGGTGGAAGGCAACAAGGGACACTGGGTAGCCGACAACTGGATATTGAAATATGATGGCCAGAGCGCGGCTGAAGGGGAGGATACTCATTTGTGGACCGAAAAGGAATACGGCGATTTTATATTGATGGTGGACTGGCGGCAACCCCGTGAACCGGTTCCAGAAGAGGTCCCGGTGATCCTGCCGGACGGCAGCCAGGCAACCGATACGGCCGGAGACACCCTGTCTGTTGCCGTACTGGATGCGGGGGACAGCGGCATTTACCTGCGGGGCAGTTCCAAATGCCAGATCAATATCTGGAACTGGCCGGTGGGCTCCGGAGAAATCTGGGGCTACAGGACCGATCCGGAAATGCCTGCTGAGGTTCGCCGTGCCGCCACGCCCATGTTCTGTGCCGACCGGCGGCCGGGTCAATGGAACCGTTTCATCATTACGGTGCGTGGTGACCGGGTCACCGTTGAACTGAACGGACAAACCGTGATCCGGGAAGCACATCTTCCCGGAATGCCGGAGAAAGGTCCCATCGCCCTGCAGCATCATGGCGATCCCATGGAGTTTGCCAATATCTATATCAAAGAGCTGTAATATCAACATGAAGAAACTTGTATCAGGAGCCTTCCTGCTGGCTCTTTTCATGCCTGTCCTCCAGGGGCAGGGTGCAGAGCACTACTTTTTCAGGGATTCGCATATCCTGAAGCCTTTCCTGTCCGAGATCCGGAGCACGGCCATCAAGACCGAGCTTGCCTGGCTCAATAAACTGGATGATAACTACTATGTAAGCGACTATGCGAGCAGGCCCTTCATCGAGGTGCACCTGGGGGCCGAACTCCCGGTTTACTACCTGCTGAACAGGCAGAAAGGTTTCAAATTCAGTACCAGCGGGTATCTCGGGAACATCCTGCTGATCGATATGTTCGAGGAGATCACGGCCCCGGTGATCAATACGGATTATTTCTTCGGTCTGAAGCTCGCGGCCCTGAAATATACCGATCATCCCTACATCCGGAACGTTGGGGTGAAGCTGGTACCTGTTTTTCATGAAAGCACCCATCTGGGGGATGAATTCTCCATACATGGCTACCAGGACCTGCCCGGCTTCAGGAGGGTGAATGTTTCCTATGAAGCATGGGAGATCACTGCGGTGATCAATGATCCGGACACCATCAGATCCAATCTCCTTTCCGCGAAGGTGGGTTTCCACGGGCTCTGGAAGCCTGCCAATGGTTACTTCAACACGGACAGTCTTGAAACAAAAGGCCAATGGGCGCCCCCTTCTCAAAAGAACTACGAATACTATATCCAGCTGAACCTGCAGCGTACCAGGGGATTTCTTTGCTCCGAGAGGTGGATGAATGTGGTGTCCGTGGAAGCAAGCAACAGGCTGAAATTCAGCTACGATGAGGCTATCCCGGAAAAGAGGAACTGGAACATCAATCTTTATTTCGGATGGAAATATATGTCTGAACGGTCAGGGCACCACATGGGATTCTTTTTCAGGTATTACGCCGGGATTATCCCGAACGGACAGTTCAGGAATACAGGCGGATACCGCTATGCGGCCCTGAGTATAGTTTATCACTGATAAGTCAGACGGGTAATTCTTATCTACATGCTCTGGTTTGATTCCAGGTAGTCAATTAACTGAATAATACTTTGTTTGTTATCGTAATCCACGTCGTGATCCTTCATATATTCTTTGATACTATCCTTCCTGTCCTTATAGAGTTTTTTCAATTGCTTCATATTCATAAACCTGCTTATCTCCCCGTCCCTGTTTAACCAGTAATAGAAATATGGGTCTACTTCGTAGTCGGGCAATTTCAAATCGTAGACCTGACCGCCATAGTGAAGCGATGAATAGGATTCAACCGCTGCGGTTTCAGAAGTCGTGCCGTATCCGGATGCTTTACCCGGTTCCCTCAACCTGCACTTATATTCAACATACAGATCCCAGCCTGATTGGGTAAGACATTCGACAAATTTGCCATTCAATACAATAAACTTTCTATCCTTGATGAATACTGTATCTATCTGAATTATTTCATGCTCCGCAATTGCCCGCTTCTGGCCGTTATTATCGAAAACCATCTCTTCGGTCAATGCATTGTAATTCAATGAAGCATTGTTCCTGTTTCCGGTTTTCATCAATACAACTCCGTTGGTAAATTCAGGAAAAAGATAATGGGTCAGTTCCGCCTTTTCCGGCTGTGCAAAAGCTGAAACACCTATCATACAGGAAAACAGGACACAAATAATCTGTTTCATGGATTAAAATTATATAATACTCCTCAATTTGAACGATTTGACTTGTGTTAATCAAAGCAGTAAATTGTATTTGATCTCGACCACACTGCTAATACCCCTCTAAACCAATATTTTAATCATGTTAAGAAAAGCTGAGTTTATTTCATTTTCCTTAAATCCCCAGACAAATGCTCCAGTTCTTTTCTGCAAGCACAAGCATTGTAAATTCCAGGAGAGCCATCAACGAATGCCTTGAGATTGCCCTGGAAGGTGAACCCGATCTCAATTGTGATCTGATTATTATCTATACAGCCATGGGGCATAACTTCAAGGAGTTGCTCCACGAAGCGCACAAACTTGCTCCAAATGCACAGGTGGTGGGCTGCACCTGTGCCGGGATTATCGGGAATGACGGGCCCAATGAATCATTAAGGGGGCTTGCGATCATGGCCGTTAAAGGTCCAAAGGAGGAGTTTGCCGTCTCCGGATCAGCTTTTGAGGCAAATATGGATACCACCGAAACAGCCGCAAAGCTGGCCAGGAAACTGAAAGACAAAAATCCGGATATCAATATGATCTTCTGTCATCCCAGTATTCTGCAAACATCACGGAGACTGATCGAGGGCATAGAGTCGGTATTCGGGCCGGATATTCCCATCGTAGGGGGAATATCCATCGACAACATGAAGTTGATCAGCACTTTTCAGTTCCTGGGACAGCAGGTATTTGAACAGGGTATGGTTATGATCGGCTTTGCAGATCCGTCCCTTGAACTAATAAGCCTGGGGAACCATGGATTCGATGACATCGGGAAACCCTTCAATGTCACCCGATCCGAAGATGAACATATCATAGAAATGGATGGCAGGGTGCCATGGAAGAGCTGGACCGAAAGACTGGGGATGCCCGAGACCTCCACAGCCATAGATTTATTAAGCTTTGCCCCTCTGGCCACAGAACTACCTGCGGAGCTTCATGAAGAGAATGGCAGTCCCTATTTGATTTTTGGAGGTATGCCGGGTCCCGATGGGACTTTATACGCGAACAGAAAGATTCCTGAGGGAACAGAGCTCTGGTTGACCAGGAGGAATGAAAAAAGGATCCTCGAAGAAGTTGACCGTATGCTGGTCCAGGCCCTGGAACAGGTTGCAGGCAGAAAACCAGTGGCTGTATTTCATGCCGACTGCGCGGCCAGGGGAAAGTTGCTTTTTAACCGGATCATTAAAGATGAAATAGTCAGCCGGATACAATATCCCCTTTGCAAAGAGGATAACATACCCTGGATGGGCATGTATGGCGGTGCTGAACTTACTCCGCTGGGCGGCAGGAACGAGTTGCAGGCCTACACCACCTCCCTGTATGTTCTCGTTAAACGCAAACAGGAAAAGAAGGAGCAGGTAATCCGCCTGGAAACAGATCGTGTGAAATCTTCAAAACTGTTTGATGTCACGACCATCAATAAGACCAGGCTGAAGAACCGTTTCATCTGTTCATCCACCTGGCTGGGAAGGGCGAACCATGATGGCTCAACTTCGGCTACTCTGATCAATGGGATATCGGGTGTTTCCAAGAACGAAATAGGCCTCTATATTACGGAGATGAGTTTTGTTTCCAGGAACGGACAATGTGCAAACAATCAGCTGGGGGTATACAGCGACAGGCTTTTGCCCGGACTCAGGCAACTGACCGACGAAGTGCACAGGTTTGAGACCCCTGTCGTGATGCAGTTGAATCATGGAGGATTATTTTCGATGCCTTTGTTTACCGGGGAAGATCCCATGGGGCCGTCAACGCTTTTAACCCCTGACGGTGCCATGGGCCGGGAAATGACAAAAACGGAGATAAGTGAGACCATTATATCTTTCAGGGATGCTGCCATCAGGGCCCGGAAAGCAGGATTTGACGGCGTGCAGATACATGCTGCTCACGGTTGGTTGCTGAGCCAGTATCTTTCACCTTATTTTAATCGTCGAACGGATGAATACGGGGGAAGTCTTGAGAACAGGGCCAGGTTCCTACTGGAGGTGTTGGACAGTATCAGGGAGGCCACCGGGAATCAATTCCTTATTCTGGTTAAGATAAATTCGGAGGACAAAATCGATCAGGGATTTTCGACAGGGGATATGGTCCAGGTATCGGGCATGCTCGAGAAAGCGGGTGCCGATACCATTGAAATCAGCGGAGGGACCATAGGTGCACTGTTAACGGGAGCCGTTCAGTATTCCTTCTCTCCTCCTGCGACCGAACCTGTGTTCTACAGAGAGGCGGCAACAAAGTTCAAGGAAAAGATCAAGATCCCTTTGATGCTGGTGGGTGGGATCCGGTCCTTCGAGACCGCCGACGAACTGGTAAGAACCGGAACGGCAGATTATATTTCTCTGTGCCGACCGCTGATACGTGAACCCGATCTCATTAAACGATGGAAATCGGGTGATCTCAGAAAATCAGAGTGTATTTCGGACAGTGCCTGCTTCCAGCCCGGAATGGAAGGCAGGGGAGTGCACTGTGTGCATGTCTGATCAACCCAAAAACGAACATATACCATGCTACAATTTTTTTCGGCAAGTACCCACATTGTGAACTCAAAGAGAGCCATCACTGAATGCCTGGAAGTCGCTCTTGAGGGTGAACCGAACCTGGATTGTGATCTGATCATCATCTATTCCGCCATGGGCCATAATTTCAAAGAACTTCTGAGCGAGGCTAAAAGACTCTCTCCTGGTGCCAGGATCATTGGTTGCACCTGTGCAGGGGTCATTGGAAGAGAAGGACCGAATGAAACTTTAAAAGCCCTGGCTATTATGGCAATAAAAGGGAATACAAGTGAATTTACGCTTGCCTGCTGTAAGTCAATAGAGAATGAACAAGCCTATGAGAAAGGTGTCAGGATCGCAGAAGAGCTGAAAAGTGCAAATCCTGACATCAACTTGATCCTTTTTATTCCCTCAGTTTTGCCAATGAGTCCTTTCGATAAAGCCATCAATGGCATTGAATCCGTGTTTAGTTCTACAATGCCGATCTTTGGCGGTGCTTCCGTTGACAACATGAAAGGTATTAATGTCTATGCATTTTTTGATGGAGAGGTGGTGGAGAAAGGATGGATTGCCATTGGATTTTCCGATCCTTCACTTAAAGTTATCACCCAGGTAAATCACGGCTTTAATGTTCTTACAGGAATGCAACTGGAAGTAACCCGGGCTGAATCAAATATTATTTATGAGCTAAACGGCAAACCTGCCTGGAATTTTCTCACCAATGCCCTTGGAGTGCCGGATACATCTGATCCAATGGAAGTCCTGACCTTAGGAATAATGGCCGAAGAGCTGCCTGCGGAATTCGAGAAGGAATACGGCAGCAATTATGTACTTCGATCTCAATTAGGCAATCCTGCAAACGGTAGTATCATATTTCCGGTAACCTGCAAAGAAGGTACAAAACTGTTGCTGGCCAAACGGGATGAAAAAGGGATGTTCGATGGCGTTGATCGGATGACCCGGCGGATCCGCGAAGATCTGAATGGGGCTAAGCCTGTAGCAGTACTCCATGCCGACTGTCTGCTGAGAGGACGGTTCAGCATCAATCGAATTCTCAAGGACGAGTTCATAAACCGGATGCAATACCCCCTGTGCCAGGGAGAGCCTGTACCCTGGCTTGGATTGTATTCTGGCGGTGAGATTGCCATGATAGGCAGCAGGAACTGGTTTCATACCTTCACATCGGCACTGTCTGTCCTGTACAGATGAAATCTTTAAATCCTAACCCTTTACACCCTTAAACAATGCTCAAGTTTTATTCCGGTAGTACTGCAAATATAAGTTCCAGGATCGGAGGCAAGAATGGATTCAACTTATTCACTTCTACTCTCAGCATGTTATACAGGAACTATGAGTGAAGACAAATTAAAATACGATGAGTTGCAAGCCCGGTGCGATGAGCTCCAGGGTCAGGTGATCCGCTTCCTGAAGGTCGAGCAGGACTTGATCTATACCAGGAACCAGCTTGACCGTGACCTGGCCCGGTTTAAAGCCATACAATCCTACAGCCAGAGAATCATTCAGGCCGAGAGCCAGGATGAATTTGCTGAGATTACCGTAGAATCGGTCATCGAAACATTTGAGCTTGAATGCAGTGCTTTTTTCTCTTACGAAAGGGAGAGGAATTGTCTGAAGGTGAAAGGCATGCTTGGATTTGAAGAAAATCATATGGAGTTCCGGCTGGACAGTGCCTGGATTGACTCAAAGGGAATACAACAGAACGGGAAAGTGATTATTGAGAATGTTTCCCCCGAATCAGACTATATGAAAATCATGGGGCTCTCCCAGGTGATCATCGCTCCCTACCATGATGACAACAATAAACTGGCAGGAATTCTGATGGGAGGAGTTTCTGAAAGCAAAAAAGGATTCTATGAGGAGATCAGCGACGAAATGATCCCCGCCTTTACGGTATTTACCCAACAGATGACCTCCTTGCTTCAGAACTTTGAAGCTAAAAGATATCTGAATGATAAAGTGCAGCGGAGAACTGCAGAGGTGATGAAGCAAAAAAAGGAAATTGAGGAGAAGAATAAGGTGCTTGAAGAGCAGAAAGAGGAGCTTCAGAGTGCGCTTGAAAACCTAAAACTGGCTCAATCCCAGCTGGTTCAATCAGAAAAGATGGCATCCATCGGGCAGCTTGTGGCGGGCATTGCCCACGAGATCAATAACCCTGTGACCTTTATCAGCGGCGGTGTTGATTCGTTAAGTGCCAATCTGGACGAAATAGGCCAGGTATTTAATCTCTATCAGCGAATTACACCTGAGAACACTAGGGAGAAGCTCCAGGTGATCGAAGAAATGAAAGAACGTATCGATTACAAGCAGTCCATAAGGGAGATTAATGAACTGATCACGAGTATCAAGAACGGAACAGAGCGGACCACACAAATTGTGAACGGACTACGGACTTTTTCCCGGCTGGATGAGGATGTACTAAAGTTTGCCGATCTGCATGAAGGGTTGGAATCCACCCTTATTTTACTGAGAAAAAAGTACAAGAACACTATCGAGATCATCAGGGATTACGGGGACCTCCCGCCGGTGGAGTGTTTCCCCGGTCAGTTGAACCAGGTTTTCATGAATATCCTCTCCAATGCCATTGATGCTATTGAGGATACGGGGACCATTACGATAGCTACTGAACAATCAAATGGAACGATCATCATCCGTATCAGGGATGATGGAAAAGGGATTCCCGAACCTATCCGGGCAAAGATTTTTGACCCCTTCTACACGACCAAGGAGGTGGGCAGCGGAACCGGACTGGGATTATCGATCAGCCATGGCATTATTGAAAAGCATAAAGGGGACATCAAGGTTGTCAGCGAAGTCGGGAAAGGAAGCGAATTTATAATCACAGTACCGGTCAGACAGGGCCAAAAAAAATAAGGTGTCAAGCAGGGAAAATAATAACCATTTTTTGTAAAAACCTGGAATAATGGATCAGAACAAATCTTTACAGCCCATCCTCTATATCGATGATGAGAAGGATAACCTCACCGTGTTCTATTCCACGTTCAGAAGGCACTTCGAGGTACATCTCGCTGCTTCAGGTAATGAAGGACTGGAACTCATGAAAAAACATGATATGCATCTCGTCATTGCAGATCAAAGGATGCCGGAAATGACAGGGATCGAATTCCTGGAAAAGATTATCCCCGAGTACCCGGATTGCGTCCGCATGGTCCTAACCGGCTACAGTGATGTGGAGGCGATCATACAGGCCATCAATAAAGGGAGGGTTTACCGCTATGTGACCAAACCATGGCAAAAAGAGGAGTTGAAAATAACCATCGAACAGGCACTTGAAACCCATCAGCTGAAACGACAGAACAGGAAACTGGTAACCGATCTGCAGGAAGCCAATCAAACCCTGGAGAAGAAGGTAAAGGAACGTACAAGGGAGATAACAGACAGCATCCAGTATGCAAGCCGCATCCAGAATGCGCTGCTGCCTCCGAAGGAGGAAATGGATACAGTACTCCCCTCCTATTTCATACTGAATAAGCCGCGCAATATCGTAAGCGGTGACTATTACTGGGTGGCACAGAAAGGCAGCAAGGTAGCCGTGGCTGTGGCCGACTGCACGGGACACGGGGTACCGGGTGCTTTTATGAGCATCCTCGGTATCACATACCTGAACGAGATCCTTAATAAGGTCGTGGCCGTCAGGGCCAATGAGATCCTGAACCAGCTTCGGGCCCAGGTCATCAAATCGCTTCGCCAGAAGGGCCGTAAGACGGAGGCAAAGGACGGGATGGAGATCGCACTCTGCGTTGCAGATTTTGAAACACATAAGCTGCAGTATTCCGGAGCTTTCCGCCCCTTGTACCTGTTCCGAGATAATGAATTGATTGAGCTGAAAGGGGACTCCATGCCCATCGGGCATTATCACGACGAGGAACAATCTTTCAGGAACCAGGAGATGGAGTTCAGGAAGAATGACATGATTTACATGTTTTCGGACGGGTATGTTGATCAGTTGGGCGGCCCGGAAAGAAAAACATATAAATCAAAGAGATTCAAGCAGTTATTAGCTGAGATCCACCGAAAACCTCTGGGGGATCAAAAGAAGGCCCTGGAAGCGGAATATAAATCCTGGAAGAGCAATTTCGACCAGATCGACGATATCCTGATCATGGGTGTCAGGTTCAACTAACTCTACAAATAAATAAGCTCTTCTCAATTCTCTTTATCATACGATTCAACTTTTAACTAAAAATGCATTTAAACATTTAAAAATGAACATCAAACTTGAAGAAATTCCGGTAGTCACCGAGGCTCCCGGTATGAAAATGCAAATGCAGGGTGGATTGGGAGGCATGGCCATGGCTTACTGGCAAACTGGGCCAATGCCTGCAACACCCAATCTGCTTGAAGGCTTACCAAACGACAGTTGTCCCTGTCCACACTGGGGATATATGCTGAAAGGTTCAATGCATGTAAAACTCGATTCAGGCGAAGAAAAGGAGGTTCTAGCCGGGGAAGCATTCTATATGGAACCGGGACATATTGGTTGGGTGGATAAGGAGGCAGCATGGATTGAGTTCAGCCCGGAAGAAGAGATGATGAAGGTTATGGCACATGTCGGAAAGAAAATGCAGGAACTTAGTCAGTAAGCTGTAGAATACCTGCTTTATTAAACTGATAAGATCGGTTCTCAATTCACGATCCAGTCGATTAGTTTTTCGCTTTCGGGTTTTACCGTGGGTGCGAAATGTCCCACCAGCTGTCCCTGCTCATCGATCATGTATTTCTGGAAATTCCAGGTAACCTTGCTGTCCTCCACCCCGTTCTCACTCTTGGAGGTCAGCCATTTGTAGAGCGGAGCCTGATCGTCCCCCTTCACCGAGATCTTGCTCATCATCGGGAAGGTCACCCCGTAATTCAGCTTGCAGAAAGTGGCAATCTCCTCATTGTTCCCCGGCTCCTGGTTGGCAAAATTATTGGCGGGGAACCCGATGATCACAAAATTATTACCCCCGTATTTTTCGTAAAGCTCCTCCAGGCCTTCATACTGGGGGGTGAACCCACACTTGGAGGCCGTATTCACGACCAGCACCTTTTTGCCATTCAGCTGGGATAAGGGAAAATCCTTCCCGCTGATATCCTTTACGGTGAAGTCGTAAAAAGAAGTCTGTGCATATACTGCGGCCATCATAAAGATCAAAACTCCGGTTATGAATACTATCTTTTTCATGTCTGACATATTTCTGTTTTACTTCTAAACATTCTGCGGGAATAATAGTTCGGTAAATGAACTGAACTTCCAGCAAGTTGTTAATACACTCGAATGTAACAAGACTGCATGCGCATCCATGACTGAAAACATGCACATCTATGCCAGATAATCAAAACAAATTGCTCCAGTTCTGGAAGGAGCTTAAGCGCCGTAATGTAATACGGGTTATTACCGTCTATGCCGCTACGGCTTTTGCAGTACTTGAGCTGGTGGACATCCTGGCGCCCTCCCTGGGTCTTCCCTCATGGACCCTCAATTTTGTGCTCATAATTCTGGTTGTGGGCCTGGTTATCGCTGTAGCAGTATCCTGGATATACGATTTTCACCCACTGGGAGGTATCGTGAAGACCGAACCCGCAGAAAAACGTACAAAAGAGGATGTTCCACGCTTTTCAAACAGCTGGAATTTTATGCCGGGAATTTTCCGGGCGCGATCGACATTGCCCTTCCCATATATGAAATGCTAACTGCAAAGGTTCTGGAAGAAAATCTACGATTTGCCAGTGTCGTTCCGATCCTGGGAGAATCCAATATGTTCCTGGGTCGGTATGATGAATCATTCAAATACTACAGTCGATTTGTCGAGATTGCGGATTCCGTAAACTGGCCGCTTCCTTATCAGAAAATGAATATCGCATTCATATTCAATGAAAGCGGGCGAACGGACCGGGCTGTTGAACTCATTGAGCAACAGATCAGCCAGTCGGAAAAGTGGATCGCCGAAAAGCAAAACAACATTGATGATCACTACAGGTATCTGGCCTTAGCCTATATGTTAAAACAGGACACCGAAAATGCCCTGTTCTATCTGAAACTTCTTAGCCAGCAGAAAAGGATGAATGCTGAGGCGGTTATGATTTTTAATCATCCAGTATATACCGAAATAAAGGACGATCCGGAATTCATCAGGACCTCTGATCAGATCCGGGACAGTTACCTGGAAGAACAGGAACGGGTCAGAGAGTGGCTTGCAGAGAATGACATCCTCAATTAAGCGAATCCATACAAAAGACTTATGGATTGTTTATCACCGGGATGGTTTGCAGATAGGCCCAGATGGCCGAAGCTTCTTCATCGGTGATACTCGGTGCCGGCATCATGGGTGGCTGAACCGTGGTGCCGTCAGGTTTCCTCCCGAAACGAAGCGCCATTATGAACTCTTCCTCGGTCCAGTTTCCAAGACCCGTTTCCTTATCCATGGTCAGGTTGGCTGAGAGTACCTTGTTCATATCCTTGTCATAGGTGGTATTCACTCCGCCAAAAAAACCTTTTGAGTTCTCCGGATGCATGGGATCCAGTTTGGCAAAACTGGAACTGTGACAGCTGTAGCAGTCAAATTTGCCTACGGCAAGGTATCTCCCATAGGCCACCTTGTCCGTCACCGGGGGCGCAGCCACAGGTCCCTCCGGGTAGGGAAGCGGCTCCAGACCGGTCCTCAGGATTAACTTGGCCAGGAAATTGGGATTGGATTCGGGCTGTTCCAGGTCGGAAGGCTGCACCAGGGGATGGTCTGACCGCAGAAAGGCAATCACGCTGTACAGGTCCTCGTCGGAAAGAAGGGGGAACTTGGGCATCCACGGTGGTACATACTGCCCGTCCCTGCGAACCCCGCTACGGATCAGGTAGGCCAGCTCTCCATCCGTATAGTCGGCAATACCCAGTTCAGGGTGCTGGGTAATATTTGCGGCATAAACTTCTCCAAAGGACTTAGCATCGGACATATAGCCACCTCCCATCTTCCCGTCGGTTGAAGCATGGCACTGAAGGCAGAGAACCGTGACGATCCGCTGACCTTCCGCCACCCGCTCAGGAGTATATTCGATCTCCAGATCGGGATAATCAACCTCGTAAACCGGGATCTTCGCTGTACTTACAAAAACTATGAATCCGACGACAACAACTGCTATTCCCAGGAGGGCATACAACAGAATTCTTAAACCTTTCTTCATGAAATATTCAGCCTTAGGTTATTCGTATAGTTAAGGTAAAGCATTATATCACGGCCGTATCATAAACGGTTGTTAAAATCTATCCAACTAAAGTAGCATTTACGGATATCCAACTTTGGTTGGATTGACAAAAGGAATCTAATCTTTGTATATTGGGACTAAACACCTGAGGATTAATACAAAATAACAGTCATGAAACATTTAAAACTGATTATAAGCCTGAGCCTGATTCCTTTAAGTCTCATCCTGCTGGAAGGGTCCCTGATTGCACAGTATTACCCGGATAGGGATGACTGGCAACGGAAAACTCCGGCTGAATCCGGCATGGAGGCCGGGGCGCTCCAGGCAGCGGTTGAATTTGCCAGAGCGAACGAATACAGCGGTTCACGTGACCTCCGGATCGCCATACACAATTCCTTCGGATTTGAACCCTACAATGAGATTGTAGGGCCCACCAAAGACCGGGGCGGACCGGCAGGGATGATCCTGAAGGACGGGTATATCGTGGCGGAGTGGGGCGATATTAACAGGGTGGATATGACCTTCAGCGTCACCAAAAGCTATCTGTCCACTGTGGTTGGGCTTGCCTTTGACAGGGAACTCCTGAGCTCGCCTAAAGTCCCAGTTCATACCTATGTCTGGGATGGGACCTTTGACGGCGATCATAACTCAAGAATCACCTGGGAACATCTGCTGAACCAGTCATCCGACTGGTCGGGTACGCTATTCGGGATGCCGGACTGGGCAGACCGGCCCTCCGGGGATGGAGGCCTCGACGACTGGAAATACCGAGAACTGCATGAGCCGGGAACATACTTCAAATACAATGACGTGCGGGTAAATCTGCTGGCCTATTCCATACTCCAGGTATGGCGGCGGCCCCTCCCCCAGGTACTGAAAGAATATATTATGGACCCCATAGGTGCCTCAACCACCTGGAGATGGTATGGATACAGTACTTCGTGGGTTGACGTCGACGGCATGAAAGTCCAGTCGGTCAGCGGAGGGGGCCATTCGGGGGGTGGATTGTTTATCAGTACGGCCGATCATGCACGGTACGGGCTGCTTTTCGAACGGGATGGAGTCTGGCAAGGAAATCAGATCATAT
>CAYRLP010000012.1:0-14258 GCA_964424935.1 uncultured Bacteroides sp. | reverse complement strand
GTAGTAGATAGCCGTACGGGTGACTCCCCGGATGGCCGCATTCATTCCAGGAGCATCCCCCCCGGAAGTCAGAACACCGACGTTTGTGATTTTCCCCATAATGGCAGGTCCTTATAAACAAAGCAAAATTAGAAAAATTGTATTAAGAGGAAGTTAACTTTCTCACCTCTTCCAGCACGGATTCCAGCTGTGCCCGGGAAGTAGAGGTGGCTCCACTGATCCCGATTCGTTCACATCCCCTGAACCATTCTTTTTTTACTTCCTGCTTGCCGCTGATCCAGTATGTTGCCGGGTTGATGGATTTGCAGTATTCGTAAAGCATCTTCCCGTTGGAAGAATGTTTTCCACTTACAAAAAGCATCACATCATGCTGGCTGGCAAAGCGTGAAAGTCCGGGTTTTCGCTTCTTCATCTGTCCGCAGATGGTGCAATCGGACCTGAATTTCACATCAGAAAGACCTTCCGGACTTTCCTGCAGATGATCCCTGATTGCTGCCTCCACTTCCCTGAATTGTTCCGGATCCATAGTGGTCTGTGAGAAAAGCAAAACCCGCTTATCCGGATCGATCTTTCGTACATCCTCCACGGAGGTGATGACCAGGGCATCCCCCTGTACCTGGCCAAGCAACCCGATGGTCTCGGCATGTTCCGGCTTCCCGAAGATAACCAGCTGCTCCCTGGAATGATCCAGGGCTTCATAAGCTTTCTTGACTTTTTTCTGCAGCTTGGCTACAATGGGACAGGTCCCATCGATGACTTCCACTCCTCTCTGTTTTGCGATCCGGTAGGTCTCGGGAGGTTCCCCATGTGCCCTGATTAAAACCTTCCCCGATGGCAATTGACTGAATTGTTGGTGATTAATGGTCTTCAACCCCAGTGTCTGCAGCCGTGTTACCTCTTCAGCATTGTGCACCATGTCGCCCAGACCGTACAGGGTTTCTCCGCTGCGCAGCCTCTTCTCCGCCGTTTTGATGACTTCCTCCACACCAAAACAGAAACCTGCCCCTGGATCAATGTCAATCTTTTTCATCGGCACGGGTTATGACTTGATCATAAAGCTCCCTGAACCACGTCATCTGCTGCTCCAACGTCATGTGGCTGTTATCCAGCAATATGGCATCCTCCGCCATTTTCAGGGGACTGTCCTTCCGGTTCGAATCTATATGATCCCGCTTCTCCAGATTTTCCCTGACCTCTTCTAATTCTGCCGCCATTCCTTTCTCAATCAACTCCTTATGACGCCTTTCCGCCCGGATTTCCGGAGAGGCGGTCAGAAAGATTTTGATGGCAGCGTCAGGGAATACAACTGTTCCAATGTCCCGGCCGTCCATGACAATGCCCCTGTCTTTACCGAGCATCCGTTGATACTCCACCATTTTTTTCCGGACTTCTGAGATGGCTGCAATGTAACTCACGTGAGCGGATACCTCCATTCTGCGGATCTCATCTTCCACCATTCTGCCATTCAGGAATATTTCCGTTCGCTGTTTCTCCGGGTTGAATTTCAGACTCAGCTCCACCTGTCCGAGCAATGCTTCAATTTCTTCAACACGGGGTGCATCCGTTTCATCAAACAGACCCGCTTCCATGGCCGCAAGGGTTACGGCCCTGTACATGGCCCCTGTATCGATATAGGCATAGCCCAGATCAGCGGCAATCAGCTTGGCAAAAGTACTTTTGCCGCAGGAGGAATTCCCGTCCAGTGCGATTATGATTTTTTTCTGTCCCACTATGGTTCCGTTCTGGTTCCTTTTTTATAAAACTCCGATAGATTGGTGGTCAGGGAAAAATGATTGGTCCCCCCTGCCAGGTGATAGGAAGACCAACCGTAGGCGATATGGAATTTGGAGACACGGAACCCGAAACCCATGGAAAAACCGACCAGCCCCGGACGGGCATTCACCTTGAGCTCCTGTCTTCGCTTATAGTTGTAGCCCAGATCGAAATGGAAATTCTCCCCGAGCAGAAATTCCGTTCCGAAAATCACGTGACGCATCAGTTTGTCCCCGAAGGTATCGAAGGCGCCTTTTTCAATCTCATTGCCTGCAAAAAGGGTTTCCTCCTCCGATGGCAGCGTATAGGTCAGGTCCCACCGTTCCAGGTGCTGAAGGGTGATGGTGAAACGAAACGGCGCATGGGCAAGGCCCTGCGTGATCCCTGCCTGGATCTCAAAAGGAAGGGGCTCTCTTGTCCCGGTATAGGAAGTAATCTGTGCACCCATGTTCTTCAATACAAGTCCAAACGTGGTCAGAGAACGCTTCAGGGAATAACTGACTCCAATATCCAGGGCCAGGCCGAAGGAAGTGTACTGTTCCAGGGAAGAGAATATGGGTTTCAGGTTCACCCCTGCCGTTAAGGCCGAATCCAGGAGGACCCTTGAATAGACAAGATTCAGGGCATATTCAGAAGCCCGGAAAGTTCCCTGGCTGACCCCCAGTTCATCGGTCCGGTCAAAAGAGCCGTAATTCACATAGTGTATCCCTGCTGCAAACGTTCCGACTCCTTCCATCGCATAGGCGTAGGAAGCGTATCCGTAATTCACCCCCGCGAAATAATTTACATAATTGAGGTTCAGGTTTTGATCCATCCCCTCCGTAAGCAATCCCGGGTTATGAAATACCAGGTTGATATCATCATCCCTGAGCGAAACCACCTCACCCCCCAGGGCTGCGACTCTTGCAGCATTGGTAAGTCCAAGGAAACTGTAGGTCGACTCCCCCCCCTTCTGGGCTGCAACTGCCTGAAAAAGCAGCAATAAGAAACCGGTAATTCCTAACCCTCGAACCATATCTTTTAAAACGCCTGTTGAATCGCTATATTATCCCTTCATACTGTGAATGATCCTGGTTCCCGCCTGATCCAGCCACTTTTTGTATTCGGCAGGATCAGATGCCTTCATCTGTTTCAGGATGCCCCGATCAATCTGCTCGGCGGAAATCCCCATCTCCCTGGCAGCTATTTCTGCTGCATTGCATAGTTGCTCCAGGTGATTGCGTGAAGGGACCACTGCCAGCGGTATCCCATGGCAGGCCGCTTCCGCAATAATGTCAAACCCTGCTGTGGTAATCAGTCCTTTACAGGATGCCATGAATTTACAGAATTTTTCGGCATCAAAGGGATGGATACGTATTCCATCCGGCAGGTCCATGGCAGGCTGCAGGGAAGTGAATACATCGGCCTGGAACCCGGGTTCCTGCCTGGCCAGCTGAACCAGATCGTAAAGAAATCCTTCCTGAAGGAAATAGACCAGGTAACGTTCACCAGGTACATGCCTGATTCCTCTGAATTCCCTTCGTACCAGAGGCGGTACAACCCGAATGGGACCACTTCCCGGCTCTTCCCGGAAGGAGAGGGCCAGCACCTGCTGACACGATTCCATGATCATGCGGGTGTGCAAATGCAGAAGTCCCCGTTGCCAGGCCGGTCCCCTGCTGCAATACCTGCGGTTCAGATAGAGGTAAAAATGGTGCCCCAATCCGATGGTCCGGATGCCCGGAGCAACCTTTCGCATGGCCCATGCACCCAGCAATTCATAAAAATTGAAGATCACATCGGGCCGAATGGCTTCAATCTCCCTTCTGATCCAGGCAATGGATTTCATATAGGAACCCGAGCGTAGCAGATTATACCCCAGGGTCCGTCCCACATAGATCCCTTTCTTATTGGGTGTTCGAAGGAACCAGGGACTCCGGAAGATCTGCAATTTACCGGGAAATGCCTCCCTGAAATAGTCCGGCACCGCTTCAGGGGCCCGGATTCCAAGAAGGACAGACTCCACGGAATGACCTGCTTCGTCGAGGTGTTCTTTCAATGCAAGCGCCTGGGACATATGTCCTTTGCCTTCTCCCTGAACGATAAACAGACAACGTGCCATGACTCATGGATTTGGAATGTGACGAACCGAATCCTTCCCCCAGCCACGTTTCACCTGCAGACTGCCGATCTGGGAAAGGAAAAGACCCAGAATGACCAGGAGGATCCCCAGGATCTTGAGCAGGGGCATGGATTCCTTCAAAAGGAAGAAAGAGGCAATGGCCGTAACCACGGGGATGAGATTGCCGAAAATATTCGCCCGGGCGGCTCCAAGTTCCCTGATGCCAATGGTAATCAGAATGAAACAGATCCCGGAACCAAATACGCCAAGGAATCCCACAGCCATCAGGCTGCTGGTGCTTACCCGGCTCAGTTCCAGGTGCGGGACCTCCAGAATGAGGAACAAAGGTACAAACATGATCAGGCCAAATAAATTCTGATAGGCGGTGATGGTGATCGGTGAATACCGGTCCGCCACCAGTTTTACGATCATGGTATAGGCAACTGCCGAAAGCACGGCCACAAACATCAGCAGGGTACCTTTCAGATCAGCCGTCAGCCCGCCGCTCTTTACAAGCACCACCAGCAGCACGCCTCCGAAGGAAATCCCCAGACCGATGTAATTCATGAGCTTCAGTTTCTCCCTGAAGAAATAGTAGGAAGCAAAAGGAACTACCAGGGGAATGAGGGAGATAATCACGGCCCCCACCGTGGCAGATACCCGGGTTAGTCCGTACGCTTCCCCAAGGAAGTAGAAGAAAGGCTCCGAAAGGGCCAGAAACAGAAACCACTTCCAATCCCTTTTATGGATCTGATTCAGTCTTTTGAATAGAAGGGCAAATCCAAACAGGAAGATCAGGGATACTGTCAGCCGGAAAGTTACAATGGAGATGGGCCGGAACGATTGATTGGCATACTTGAAGGCAACAAAGGTAATTCCCCAAAAAATCTCCGCCAGGATAACCAGCACGTAGACCCCTGATCTGGACCTGCTCATCAGGCAGCCTTCAGGCGCTTCAGGTTGGCCTTTTCCAGTTTCTCCCTGGCATATTTGATCCCTATGTTGATATCTCCGGGATTTTCCTTGGATGGCAGTTCGAACATGGCATCCATCATAATGGCCTCACATATGGATCGCAGTCCCCTTGCCCCCAGCTTGAATTCAATGGCCTTCTGCACGATATAATTCAGGACTTTCTCATCCCACGACAATTTTATCCCATCCAGTTCGAATAGCTTTTCATATTGCTTGATGATCGCGTTACGGGGCTCGGTGAGAATTCTGCGAAGGGCCTTTTCATTCAGCGGATGCAGGTAGGTAAGTACCGGAAGGCGCCCGATGATCTCCGGAATCATTCCAAAGGCTTTCAGGTCCTGCGGGGCCACATACTGAAGCAGATTGTCCTTTTCTACCCGGTCGACCTGTTTGGCCGCATTATAACCCACTACCTGGGTATTAAGCCGGTTGGCAATCTTACTTTCAATTCCGTCAAACGCACCGCCACAGATAAACAGAATGTTCTTTGTGTTTACGGGGATCATTTTCTGATCGGGATGCTTTCGCCCTCCCTGTGGAGGCACATTGATAATGGATCCCTCCAGCAGTTTGAGGAGCCCTTGCTGAACTCCCTCCCCGGACACATCCCTGGTAATGGACGGATTGTCGCTTTTGCGGGCAATTTTATCGATCTCATCGATGAAAACGATTCCCTTTTCAGCGGCTTCCACATTGTAATCGGCCACTTGCAGAAGCCTGGTCAGAACACTTTCGATATCCTCCCCCACATACCCGGCTTCGGTAAGTACCGTGGCATCCACAATGGTGAAGGGAACGTGGAGCATCCGGGCAATGGTCCGGGCCAGCAGGGTCTTTCCCGTCCCCGTTTCCCCGACCAGGATGATATTCGATTTTTCAATTTCAATCTCTTCCTTGCTCTCCTGTTGCATCAACCTTTTATAGTGGTTGTATACTGCCACGGAGATGTACTTTTTGGCTTCCTCCTGCCCGATCACGTACAGATCAAGAAAGCTCTTAATCTCGGTGGGCTTCAGAAGCTTGATCTGCCCCATATCAAACTCTCCGTGTACGCCCAGTTCTTCCTGGACGATGCTGTAGGCCTGTTCGATACAGCGATCACAGATGTGTCCGGATATTCCGGCGATCAAAAGGTTGGTGTCTTTCTTCTCCCTCCCGCAAAAAGAGCAACGGTCCATAATTATTTTCCTTTGGTTCTAATAAGAACTTCATCAATCATGCCGTAGTCCTTGGCTTCTTCTGCGGTCATCCAGAAATCACGGTCCCCGTCCTTCTCCACCTGTTCGATGGTTTTTCCCGAATGTTCCGCAATGATGGCATAAAGTTCCTTTTTCATTTTCAAGATCTCACGCGTGGTGATCTCTATGTCAGAAGCTTGTCCCTGTGCCCCGCCCATCGGCTGATGAATCATCACCCGGCTGTGCTTGAGCGCAGAACGTTTGCCGGCGGTTCCGGCCGCCAGAAGTACGGCTCCCATGGAGGCGGCCATTCCAGTACAGATAGTGGCCACATCGCAGGAAGTATACTGCATGGTATCATAGATCCCCAGACCGGCATGTACACCACCCCCGGGGGTATTGAAATAGACCTGAATATCCTTGGATGGATCGGCTGAATCAAGATAAAGCAGCTGCGCCTGTATAATGTTGGCCACATAATCGTCAATGGGAGCCCCCAGGAAGATAATGCGATCCATCATTAATCTGGAGAACACATCCATGGAGGCTACATTTAACTGACGTTCCTCAATAATGGTAGGAGAAACATAACTGTTGTACTGTGAGGTAAACTGATGGAGGGTCATGCTGTTGATGCCCATATGTTGGGTTGCAAACTTCCGAAAATCATCCTTCTGGTTCATAATTTCCTGTTTTATTTCTCGTACAATTTACGGAACTTCTCTGAACTGACCTCCTTCTCCTCCAGTTTGACCGTTGATTTAATATAGGAGATCAGCTTTTCCTCCCCCTTCTGCTCATAAAACCTTCTTGCGTCTTCCGGTTTCGACATCAACTCCCTGGCATAGTTCTCCAGGTAATCGTCCGGGACATTGCTCAGGCCATACTGCATGTACTGGTTCAACGCCATTCCTTTGGCAGCTTCAAGGGCCTCCGGTTCCGATACTTTAATATCCTGCTGTTTTAACAGGAACTCTTTAATCAGCTGCCAGCGGAAATCATCTTCGTATTTTCCGAAATCCTGCTCCACCTGTTCTTCCGTAATTTGCTCATTGGTTTCCACCATCCAGCGCTTCAGGAAGTCTGCCGGAAGTTCGATTTTGGCCTTCTTGATCATCGCGGCGCGTGCATCCACCATAAAACGGTATTCACTCTCACGTTCATAGTTCAAAGCGATCTCCTCGTCCACACGCTGATCGAACTCCTTCTCGGTATTAACCACCCCTTCTCCATAAACCTTATCGTAGAACTCCTTGCCGGGCTGAGCCTTCTCGAAATTTTGGACCTCATCGATCATACATTTAAAGGTCCCTTCCAGCATGGCAACCTCTGTTTTATCCATCCGCAACAGGGAGGCCAGTTCCGCATCATTGGGATAGGCCTTCTTCACGTCAAAAACCACTTCATCCCCCGCCGAGGTGCCACTGAACAACACCCGCTGATCACCATCCTTCATCATCTCCAGTGACATGGAGACCTGCTCCACGCGGATCCCGTTCTCGATCTCATTCCCTTCCTTATCCACCTTGACCAGGGTTCCTTTGATCAGTTCCTTATCTCCAGCCTTCTCTACCGCCTTAAACTCACCATAGCGCTGAAATAGGGATTCTTTGTACTCATCCCGCTGGCTCTTATCCACCTTGATCTTATAATACGGAATCTTATCCTTTGCGGTTACTTCCAGGGCAATTTCCGGTGCCAGTCCCAGATCAAATTTGAATTCAAATTCCTTGTCGTTCTTAAAATCAATGTGCTGTTCTTCTTTTTTATGGGGAAGGGGTTCTCCCAGGATATGCACATGATTATCTTTCAGATAATCGAAAATGGACTCTGAAACCACTTTGTTCACCTCATCCACAAGGACCGGGGTATAATACATTTTTTTAATCATGCCCATAGGAACCATGCCGGGCCTGAAGCCATCTACCCGGACCTTCCGGCGATAATCCCTCAGGACCTGATCCACACGTTCTTCATAATCCTTCTGTACCACTTTGACATTCAGGATCGCATTCAGCTTATCGGTATTCTCCAATGAAATATTCATACGTTAAAAGATATCGGTACAAAATTAGCAAAAACCGCAACACCATCGTTATAACATTCGAAAGCATAGCGGTTTATGCATTGATCTTGTGCGGATGAAGGGACTCGAACCCCCACTCCCTAAGGAACTAGATCCTAAGTCTAGCGCGTCTACCAATTCCGCCACATCCGCAAAAATTTCCGCAAATTTAATCCAAATTTCTGGAATACAAAGGTGCAATGGGCTTATCGTAGTTCGAAGTTCTGACCCAGATAGACCTTCCGGACCTGTTCGTCTTCGGCCAGGTCCTCGGCTGTGCCTGCTTTCAGGATGGATCCTTCAAACATGAGGTAGGCCCTGTCCGTAATGGCCAGCGTCTCATGGACGTTGTGATCCGTGATCAGGATCCCGATATTCTTCTCTTTGAGTTTGGAAACAATATCCTGGATATCCTCCACGGCGATAGGGTCCACTCCGGCAAAAGGCTCATCTAACAGAATAAACCGGGGACTCAGAGAGAGGGCCCTGGCAATCTCTGTACGCCGACGCTCCCCGCCACTCAACTGGATACCCAGACTCTTCCTGACTTTCAGCAGTCCGAACTCTTCAAGCAGGGATTCCACTTTGTCACGCTGCTCCTCACGCGTCATTTCCGACATTTCAAGCACGGCTTTGATATTATCCTCAACCGTGAGTTTCCGGAACACGGAAGCTTCCTGGGCCAGGTATCCGATACCCATCCTCGCACGCTTGTAAACCGGTTCTTTGGTAATATCCTGATCATTGAGCTGTATGGTCCCTTCATTGGGGCTGATCAGGCCAACAATCATATAAAAGGTAGTGGTTTTCCCGGCTCCATTGGGCCCCAGCAGACCGACAATCTCACCACGTTCCACACTGATCGACACATCGTCCACCACCCGCCGGTTCTTGTACTTCTTCACCAGTTTATGTGTATGCAGCTTCATAGAACCTAAAGTTAACCAAATTCAGGTTGCCTTTTATTCCGAAGGTTCCGTTTCACCGGTCTTCGTTCCAGAATCCTTCTGACCCGGCTTTTTCTTCCCTGATCTGGCAGTCTTTTCATTCCCTTCAAATTCGGCCTCCCGTTCCCTCATAATCCGTTTGCTGATGGCTATACCGATCTCATAAAGGATCATCAGGGGGAGAGCCACCAGTACCTGACTGAAGACATCCGGTGGGGTGATAATGGCTGAAAGGGTGACTATCAGGATGACGGAATGTCTCCTGTATCTCTTCAGGAAATCAGGAGTGACCAGCCCAACCTTGCTCAGGAAGTAGACCAGAATAGGCAGCTGGAACACCAGTCCAGCTGCCAGTACTACAGAGGTAATGGTCTGCACATAGGAGCGCAGGGTCGGAGCACTGATCACAGTTTCACTCACCTTATAGTTCCCGAGGAAGTTGACGGAGAGGGGACAAATAATATAATAACCAAACAGTACGCCCAGGATAAACAGCAGGGAGGTATAAAAAACAGCACCCCTGGCCGTTTTCCGCTCCTTGTCATAGAGAGCAGGCACGATAAACCTCCAGAATTCCCAGAATATGTAAGGAAAAGCGATCACTATACCCGCTACCAGGGAGACGATGATATGCATGGAAAACTGCTCCGCCATCTTCACCGTCTGCAGTGTAAACGGATTCTGGTTGATGCAAATCCGTTTCAGCCCGAGTATCTCGCCGAGCTGGCACAACCAGCGGTTGGTTGGGAAAGGAGGTTCTTTCGGGGCAAGGATGATTTTATCAAAGACAATATCCTTAAAAACGAACGCCACCAGTGCCAGGATCACGATCGCCGCAATGGAGCGGAGAAGGTGCCAGCGCATGACTTCAAGGTGCTCAAGGAAAGACATTTCCCCTTCAGGATTCTTACTCATACTTACTCCGGATAAAAGGATGTGCAAAGTAACAAAAAAATTGGACCCACTTGAAACAGACTTCAAATTATACTATCTTTAATTTCCTCAGAGTTGAACGGGATGATGGAGAATATTGGAGAGATCCTGCACACGAACCTGAAGAAATATTTTGGTTTTGACAGTTTCAAAGGAAACCAGAAAGAAATCATTTCCAATGTGCTGGGCGGCAGTGACACTTTTGTCCTGATGCCCACCGGGGGAGGTAAGTCCCTATGTTATCAGCTGCCTGCCCTTATCAAAGAAGGCACCGCCATTGTAATCTCCCCCCTGATTGCACTGATGAAAAACCAGGTGGATGCCATGCGCAGTTTCAGCCTGGACGATGGGGTGGCCCATTTCCTTAATTCTTCATTGACCAAGAACGCGATTGCCAAAGTAAAGAAGGATGTGCTGGATGGGAGGACCCGCCTGCTGTACGTGGCCCCGGAAAGCCTGACCAAGGAGGAAAACATCGAATTTCTGAAAAAGGTCAATATCTCCTTTTACGCCATTGATGAGGCTCATTGTATTTCTGAATGGGGCCATGATTTCAGGCCGGAATACAGAAGGATCCGGCCCATCATAAACAAAATTGGTCCGGCCCCCCTGATCGCCCTGACGGCCACAGCCACTCCGAAGGTGCAGCATGATATTCAGAAGAACCTGGAAATGCTGGGGGCCACTGTATTTAAATCTTCCTTCCGAAGGCACAATCTCTATTATGAAATCAGGCCCAAGATCCATGCCACCAAGGAAATTATCAAATTTATCCTGGCCAATCCCAACAAGTCCGGAATCATCTATTGTCTGTCCCGCAAGAAGGTGGAAGAGCTGGCGGAAACTTTGAAGGTAAACGGGATAAAGGCCCTGCCCTACCATGCCGGGATGGATGCCGTGACGCGGTCCTCCAATCAGGATCAGTTTCTGATGGAAGAGGTGGACGTGATCGTGGCCACCATCGCATTCGGGATGGGAATCGATAAACCCGATGTGCGATTTGTGATTCACTATGATATGCCAAAAAGCCTGGAAGGATATTACCAGGAGACAGGCAGGGCCGGCCGCGACGGCGGAGAGGGAAGATGTATCGCCTTCTACCGGTATAAAGACATCCAGAAGCTGGAGAAATTTATGCAGGGGAAACCTGTGGCTGAACAGGAGATCGGTAAGCAGCTCCTGCTGGAAACCGTGGCATATGCGGAATCGGCTGTGTGCCGTCCCAAGCTGTTACTGAATTACTTCGGGGAATTCATGGAGGAAGGATGCGACAATTGTGATAATTGTCTGCATCCCAAAGAAAAATTTGAAGGCCAGGCAGATGTACTTTTAAGTTTAAAGTCTATTTTAGCAGTGCAGGAAAAATTCAAATCCGAGCATATCGCAAACGTTCTTTCAGGGGTGGCCAACAGTGCTGTAAAGACTTACAACCATCACCATTCAGAATTTTTTGGTGCCGGAAAACCCAAGGAGGTAAAGTACTGGAATGCTGTACTCAGACAGGCCTTGATTGCAGGATTGATACAAAAAGATATTGAGAATTATGGATTATTGAGGCTGACGGAAGCCGGACATGAGTTTATTAAGAAGCCGTATTCGATAATGTTGACACAGGATCATGATTTTGATATAGCACCGGAGGAGGCAGGGGCCGCAGGGGGAACTGGTACTGGGGCTGTGGATGAAGAGTTGCTGCATATTCTGAAAGATCTCAGGAAAAAGCTGGCCAAGCAGTTGAACCTTCCTCCTTTTGTAATTTTCCAGGATCCTTCCCTGGAAGATATGGCGATCCAGTACCCCGTGAAGATGGATGAACTTCAGAATATTGTCGGAGTCGGTGCCGGTAAGGCTAAGAAATACGGGGAAGGTTTTGTGGATGTCATCCGCGAATATGTAGAGGATAAAGACATTATCCGGCCACAGGATATGGTGGTTAAATCGGTAGTCAATAAGTCAGGCGTGAAAGTCTACATCATTCAGAGCATTGATCGTAAACTGAGTCTGGAGGACATCGCCGACGCCAAGAACCTGGAGATTATAGATCTGATTGAAGAGATCGAGGCCATCGTGGGTTCAGGCACAAAATTAAATATTGATTACTACCTGAACGAAATCATGGATGAAGAAAAACTGGAGGATATCTACAGTTACTTCCGTGAAGCAGAAACCGAATCCATCGATGCTGCACTGGCCGAACTGGGGGAAGATTACGTGTCCGAAGAAGAGATAAGGCTTGTTCGTATCAAATTCTTTTCCGAGCTTGCCAACTAGTATGAAGGAAATCCTCTCCATTCACGGATTGTCCAAATCCTATAAAAATGTTAAAGCCATCCGGAACCTGGACCTTCTGATCGAAGAAGGACAGGCTTATGGTATACTCGGGCCAAACGGAAGCGGAAAAACCACGACCCTTTCCATCGTAACTGGGATAATCAGACAGGATGCCGGAGTATTCCGCTGGTTCGGTGAAGTGCCGGAAGCCAGCCAGAGAAAAAATATTGGCTCGTTGATTGAAACGCCCCATTTCTATCCCTACCTGAGCCTGGAGAAGAACCTGAAAATCATCTGTGATATTAAAGGCATGCCCTACGGGGATATCGACCGGGTCCTGGACACAGCCCAGCTTGCAGAACGGAAAAGATCCAAATTTTCAACCCTGTCACTGGGGATGAAACAGCGTTTGGGTATAGCAGCAGCGCTCCTGGGCGACCCGAGGGTGCTCGTGCTGGATGAACCCACCAACGGACTGGATCCGGAAGGCATTGCGGAAGTCAGGGAAGTTGTCATTCAGCAGGTGCAACAGGGAAAGACGCTGATACTGGCCTCTCATATCCTGAGTGAAGTGGAAAAGATCTGCAGCCATGTGGCGATTCTGAAAAAAGGAGAACTCCTGGCTGACGGGCCCGTAAGGGAACTTCTGGCCGAAGATGAAATCATCGAAATCTCCTGCAATAATAACGAAGAGCTCCGGGAAAAATTAAAGGGATCCAAGCTGGTGAAGGAAATCGAAAAAGAAAACGGATTACTGGTCCTTACCCTGGAAGATCAGATAACACCAGCTGAAATAAACCGTTTCGCGTTTGCCAACAAGCTTGTGGTACATCATATACTGAGCCGGAAACGGAGTCTGGAATCTCAGTTCCTGGAACTGGTAAAAGAGGAATAAGAGATGCGTCGCCTGTTACATATAGAGCAGTTAAAACTGCTGAATTACAATCCATTCAGGATAACCCTGGGTATCTATGTCCTGGCCTTTGCCCTGGGATTAATCATCTATCCTGCCATCGATAAGGAGATCCCTGTGATCTCTCTCAGTGACCTGTTCCGCTTTCCCGATGTCTGGCTGTTCCTGACCTGGGTCACCGAACCATACAATATCCTCCTGGCTCTGGTCGTCATTATGATCACCACCAAGGAATTCAACAACCACACCTTCAAAACACAACTTGTATTTGGTCTGAGCCGAACGGATCTTCTCCTGCAGAAGTTGTTGCTGGTCGGGGTCCTCGCTCTTTTTGCCACCCTTCTGCTGGGGTTCACTTCCCTGATCCTTGGACTGATCTATAGCTATAAGCTGACCTTCAGGATCGCCATGGAAAATACCTGGATCCTGAGTCGTTATTACCTCTCTTCTTTTGCCTATATGTCCATGGGCCTGCTGGTGGCCCTGCTGATAAAAAATACCGCCCTCTCCCTGCTCACCTTTCTGGCCATGCGGGTTTTTGTGGACCCGGTACTCTACCTGATCCTGAGAAAATCCGAGGTGCGCTGGTACCTGCCCATGCGGACGACCACCCGACTCACCCCGCTGCCTGACCTGATCGAGATTTTTCAGCGGAAAATGAACAGCCCGGAACCCATCGACGAATCCGCCCTGGATATCCTGCCGAAAGGATTGCCGGCCTGGCTCAACATCCTGCTTGTACTGGTGTATACCTCCCTTGCCATCTGGTTCAGTTACCGGCTCATGCAGCGCCGCAGGTTCACTTAAGCCGGTCCTTCCATACAGCCTTTCCCGTGAGTGTCCCCAGCACGGTGATCAGAAAATAGGGATAATAAAGAAGGCTTACGGGAACAAACAGGAACAGGTCTTTGCGAGATCCGGCGATCCCGGTTATCCTGTAAAGGAGCATAAAATCGGACAGGGTTTTCATGACCGCGGCCCCGGCCAGCCAGGGCCACAACCCGATGTAGAACAGAAGCCACACCGGGAGCATGAAGAGTGCAACATTGGTCAGAGTCACCCATAAAGTCATTAACTGGATGTCCGGCATGTTGTACCTGAC
>CAYRLP010000011.1:0-14343 GCA_964424935.1 uncultured Bacteroides sp. | reverse complement strand
GTACAAGATCTGGATTCACGATGAAGCCACCAACAAGCAGACACGGATCTATAAAAGAGGTGAAAAACTGGACCAGATCAACGATTATTCCTTCCCCGCCCTCGCCTGGCACCCTTCCTCCCAGATACTTGGATTTGTAACTGAGGAAAAGGGGGAACTGAAGCTTCATGTCTACAACCTGGAAACCCGGGAGATTACCACTCGGAACCTGCTGTACTTCGAAAAGATCCTTGATTTTAGCTTTTCCCCGGATGCCAGGAAGCTGGTATTCTCTGCGGTGGCTGACGGGCAGACCGATATCTGGGTATTTGATATTGCCGCCTCTACCAACGACCAGATCACCAACGACCTGGCTGATGACTTCAATCCCAGGTTCATAAACGACATGAACAACATTTCCTTCGTTTCCAACCGGCGAAGTGATACCATCTTCATGGAAAATGATCCCGAAAATAATACCACCACAGCTTTTGCGGTTTTTGTGTATGATTACGCCAACCGGAGCCCGGTGTTGCAGAAGATATCCGAAGGAGATTACATCAACCACTGGCAACCCCTGTCGCCCAGGAAGAACGAATTCTTCTACCTGAGCGATAAGAACGGAATTATTAACCGGTACTATGCCAAGTACGACAGCACGATCAGCCTGGTGGACACCACCATTCACTACAGGTATTTTGCCAACAGCTTCCCGCTTTCCAATTACAAACGGAATATCCTGTCCCATGACATCAATACGGAAACAGAGGAGATCGCAGAAATCATATACGACGACCGGAAATACCACATGTACAAGTACCCCATGGATTTTGAACGTAGATTCGGGGATGAGCTGGCACCCACGGAATACAGGGACAGGTATGTGAGCAGGCTTGAGGCGGAGGACTCCATCCATCACATTGTGAAGAAGGTGATCTCCATGAAGGACATTGCCAACAACCGGTTGATTCATCAGGGAGATACCATTGAGCTGCAGGAGTTCAGGATCGATATTAACAATTATATCTTCGAGCGGGAAAAACTCAATTACTACAATAATCAGCTTCAGGACCGAAACCTCAACCTGGTGCTTGACACCATGGTGGACAAGCCCATGATGTATATCGATTACTCGACTGCCTTTTACCCCAACATGCTGGTCAACCAGATCGATTTCAGCTTCCTGAACGCTTCATATCAGGCCTTTACGGGCGGGGCCTTCTACTACAATCCGGGTCTGAATCTGCTGTTCAAGGTGGGAGCCAATGACCTTTTCGAGGATTACAGGCTGGTGGGAGGGGTCCGCTTCGCCACAGATTTTGACAGCAATGAATATCTGCTCAGTTTTGAAAACCTGAAACAGCAGCTGGATAAACAGCTGGTGTTTCACCGCCAGGTATTTAAAAATTATATCGATTATAATACTATTGTCAAAACCTTCACCCATGAATTGCTGGGTTCGGTAAAATACCCCCTGAGCCAGACCCTGGCAGTAAAAGGTACCGCCACCTTCCGGCATGACAATGTGGTCTACCTTTCCACTAACAACGAAAGTCTGAACAAGGAGAATATTCTGAAAGTCTGGGGGGGACTGAAGGGGGAGGTGATTTTTGATAACACCCGCAAGCTGGGTACCAACCTGTACAGCGGAATGCGATGGAAGGTATTCGGGGAAGCTTACAGGCAGATCAATGCTGCCAAATCGGACCTTTTTGTCGTTGGGGCCGATTTCCGCCACTATCTCCGGATCCACCGGTCCCTCATATGGGCCAACCGGATCGCGGGGAGCACCTCCTTTGGACGAAGCCCGCTGATCTACTATCTGGGCAGCGTGGACAACTGGATCAATCTCAACCAGTCCAGGGTGCCCACATTCAATGAATCGGTGGATATCGATTATTCCCGGAATTATGCCTATCAGGCACTGGCTACCAATCTGAGGGGATTTTCCCAGAATATCAGAAACGGAAGTAACTTCGTGGTTATCAACACGGAACTACGGTGGCCTATTTTCCGCTACCTGGCCGGGCACCCCCTGGGTTCCGGATTTCTGAATAATTTCCAGGTAGTGGGATTTGCCGATGTCGGAACCGCCTGGACCGGGCTTAATCCCTTTGACAATGACAATTCATGGAATACGGAGGTCATTGAAAACGGGCCCATGACCATTACCCTTGATGCAAACAGGGATCCGATTGTTGGTGGGTACGGATTTGGATTGAGAGCGCAGCTGCTGGGCTATTTCATCCGTCTTGACTGGGCCTGGGGTGTGGAGAATATGAAAGTTCAGCCACGGATGTTCTATCTCTCGCTCAGTCTTGATTTCTAATCATCCGCCGATTTTTATGAACCTGAGAACGCAGATAGCCGGTATCCTGAACAAACAATTGCTGGAGGAGATCACGGCCATACGGAGGAATTTTCACCAGTACCCGGAGCTCTCTTTTCAGGAGCACCGAACCTCGGAAACCATACGGGCCTATCTTGATCAATGGGGGATCGCATATACCTTTCCCCATGTGAAGACAGGAATCGTGGCTCAGATCAAGGGGGATCAGCCGGGCCGGCGAATTGCGCTGCGGACCGATATGGATGCCCTGCCCGTGACCGAGCAAACGGGACTTCCCTTTGCATCCCGCAACCAGGGGATCATGCATGCCTGTGGTCATGACATGCATATGGCTTCCATGCTGGGTACCATTCGTGTGCTGAACCAGCTTAAGCATGAAATTCAGGGTGAGATTCTCATCCTTTTTCAGCCCGGCGAAGAGTTAAATCCCGGCGGGGCCAAGCTGATGCTGGAAGAGGGGATCTTCAAAGGACGGGAGCCCGATATGATCATTGCCCAGCATGTCCTTCCTGAAATGAAAGCGGGACAGGTGGGATTCAAACCCGGTATCTACATGGCCTCTACCGACGAGATTTATATCACGGTAAAGGGAAAGGGAGGACACGGGGCCCTCAGGGAACAGGTAAAGGATCCGGTATTAATGGCCTCCCGAATCCTGATCACCCTTCAGGAGGAGATCAGCCGGCAAACACCGGACAAGGTTCCCACGGTGCTCTCTTTTGGAAAAGTTCTGGCCGATGGTGCGGTCAATGTCATTCCCGATGAAGTGATCCTGGAAGGGACCTTCCGGACCATGAACGAGACCTGGAGAAAGGAGGCCCACCGGCTCATCACAGAAATTTCTTCTCAGATCGCATCCGGGGCCGGAGGTTCTGCTGAAGTAAAGATCAAACACGGTTATCCGGTCCTCTTTAACCATGAACAACTGACACGGGAATCCGTTAAGCTGGCCAGGGGCCTTCTCGGAGATACGCATGTAGAGGACATGGACCGGAGAATGACTGCCGAGGATTTTGCCTGGTTTGCCCAGGAGATCCCTGGAATGATGTACCGGCTGGGAGTCGGAGATCCAGGTGCGGAGGTGACCCACCCCCTTCATACTCCCCGGTTCACAGCCCATGAATCATCCCTCCGTACGGGTATAAGCCTGATGGCCCTGCTGGCCGTTGAATTGCTCAAAATCGGGCCTGTGGAAAAATAAATCCCTGGCCTTGATTGCGTAATACAAAATTGACACTAAATTTGCCGGGTAGGAACCAAAAAGAAATTAAGATATGGCTTACGTAATTTCAGATGATTGTACTGCATGTGGCGTCTGTATTGATGAATGTCCAGAGGAAGCTATCAGCGAAGGAGATATTTTTGTAATTGACCCTGAAAAGTGTACTGACTGTGGTACATGTGCAGATGCTTGTCCCGTAGAAGCAATCAGCCCTGAATAGGGTCGGAAACTTAAAACCTGAAAGAAAGGGCTGCCCCGAATAGGCAGCCTTTTTTTATAAGTTTGATAGGAAGTGGCTCTGAGAAACAGAGTATACTCCATTGTTTTCGGGAAGGATACCCGGGCCGGAAAAACACTTAACCTGATCCTGCTCCGGGTCTACTCTTCACCCAGACCCCTGAAATACATCAAGAGCTTTTTCAAAATCGCTGACCGGGATTGCATAATAAAAAAATGACACTAAATTTGCCACGTTAAGAATCAAAGAACAATAAGATATGGCTTACGTAATTTCAGATGATTGTACTGCATGTGGAACCTGTATCGATGAATGTCCGGTTGAAGCAATCAGCGAAGGAGATATTTATGTTATTGACCCTGAGCTGTGTACTGACTGCGGAGCATGCGCCGATGTTTGTCCCGTAGAAGCAATCAGCCCGGAATAGGGTCCGAAAATTAGTTTTTGAAAAAAGGCTGTCCGCTTACGGTGGATGGCCTTTTTTCGTGAATATCCACTCGAGGATCTGATCCGTAGTTTTTAAAAGGTCCCGGTATTGTATTCCTGAAAAACTATATGTAGGTTTGATACAGGTGGATCTCAGAAAGAAAATCTATATCATCATCTTCGGTACCGACACCCGGGCAGGTAAAGCATTTGACGTGGTTCTGCTCTGGATGATCATACTCAGTGTAACGGTGGTGATCCTGGAAAGTGTTTCCTCCCTCAGAGAATCCTATCATGAGATATTTGTTAGCACGGAATGGTTCTTTACCATCATCTTTTCCGTTGAATATCTGCTCCGGGTTTACACTTCACCCCGTCCCTGGAAGTATATAACCAGCTTTTTCGGAATCATTGACCTGCTGGCCGTGCTTCCCACCTATGTGGGCCTGATTGTGGATCAGGCCACCTTCCTGCTTACCATCCGTGCCCTCCGGCTGCTGCGGATGTTCAGGATTTTTAAACTCGGCAGATATATCAATGAGGCTTCTATTCTGATACGGGCACTTCAGCAAAGCGTCCATAAGATCATTGTCTTTTTCGGTGCCGTATTCGCCCTGGTACTGATTATGGGATCCATCCTGTACCTGGTGGAAGGGGAAGAAAACGGATTCACCTCCATTCCGCAGGGCATCTACTGGGCCATTGTCACCGTAACCACGGTGGGGTACGGGGACATTGCCCCGGCGACAGTTCTGGGAAAGATCCTGGCTTCCGTGGCCATGCTTACCGGTTACTCCATTATTGCCGTTCCCACGGGTATTATAACCGTTGAAATAGGAAAGGCAGCCAGATCGGGTCTGCAGACCAGGGAGTATACCTGCACAAAATGCGGACATGACCGCCACGATAAGGATGCCCGTTACTGCAAGATCTGCGGAACAAAGATCCGGGCCACATAACGGCATGGTATTTGTCCTGATTTAGACAGCTCAACAACCAAGACATACCGCCATGAAAACGTATATAATCGCACTATTATGTGTCATGATCACTGGGCCTTTAGCGGCTCAGAATAACTCCTTTGTTCTTGAACCGGAACCACCCTCCTTTATAGGCAGATTCAGCCTGATCTCTCCCAAATTGATCGGCGAAATCGCTCCATCGGAATACTTCACCCTTTCCGTGGGGTTCTGGTTGAAAACCGGCTTCTGGGATTACGAGGAGTGGGCCCCTTCCGCTCATCCCTATGTTACTCCCAGTTTCACCCTGGAACCACGCTATTTTTTCAACCTGCAGAACCGGCACGACAAAGGGAAACCAACCCGTTACTACTCGGGTTGGTATTTCGGACTTCCCTTCAACATCGAGTTTCCGGACCTGCGCTATTCAATGGGAGGAACCATAGGCTTCCAGGGCACAATGGGCCGGCGCTGGTACTGGAACATTAGCTTCGGACCGGGAATAACCTATCATGATTCACGCTTCTATGCAAGTGGTGCAGGGGATTTCGCACTGGGTATCATTCTGAACAAAATGTGATACCTGTTTCCTGTTCCATCAGACTTAAAGGGCACAACGGTCCACTTTACTGTTGTGCCTTCTTATTTTATATCTTTGCTGTAACTTTTACCCTGTCTGTGTTAAACTATCCTACCATATTCCGATCTAATTTCCATACCAGAAAACTCACTTTACCTAAAACTTTAATTATGAAATCAATCAAATCTGTACTTTTTCTTTTAACCGGACTATCCCTTATCCTTTTCAGCGGGTGTGGTCCGAAATATGCCGTTGAAGAGCATGATGGATTTTCTGTTGTCATCAACAAGGGGGGTGAAACCCTGGGATATGCTCCCGGTTCCGGTGTCACCCTGCTCGAGAAGAACGGGTTTGCCTTCAAGGACCTGAACAAGAACGGGGAACTGGACAACTACGAGGACTGGAGGTTACCGGCCAGGGAACGGGCTGAGGACCTGGCCTCTCTAATGTCGGTGGAGCAGATCGCCGGTCTGATGCTATACAGTGCACATCAGGCTATTCCCGCCGCGGGCCGGAGGGGTGGTAACTACAATGGCCAGCCATATGAGGAAAGTGGGGCCGATCCCTGGGACCTTTCAGATGACCAGCGGGATTTCCTGACCAACGATAACCTCAGGCACGTATTGGTAACTTCGGTGGAAAGTCCGGAGGTAGCTGCAAAATGGAGCAACAATGTACAGGCCTTGGTGGAAGGTATAGGTCTGGGGATCCCTGCCAACAACAGTTCGGACCCCCGCCACAGGAGTTCTGCCAATGCAGAGTTCAATGAAGGCGCCGGAGGTAATATATCCATGTGGCCCTCCTCGCTGGGTATGGCAGCCACGTTTGACCCGGACCTTGAGTTGAATTTTGGAGATATCGCTTCAAAAGAGTACCGGGCCCTGGGAATAGCCACTGCCCTTTCTCCCCAGATCGACCTGGCAACCGAACCCCGCTGGGGTCGTTTCAGCGGTACGTTTGGAGTGGATCCTCAGCTTGATGCAGACATGGCAAGGGCCTATGTGGACGGATTCCAGACTTCCGAAGGGGAAGCAGAACTGGCCGGGGGTTGGGGATACCACAGCGTTAATGCCATGGTCAAGCACTGGCCCAGCGGAGGGCCCGAGGAGGGTGGAAGGGATGCCCATTATTCCTACGGGAAATATGCCGTCTATCCGGGAGACAACCTGAAGGATCATCTGATCCCGTTCACTGAGGGAGGATTCAAACTGAACGGGCCCACTGGTTCTGCATCTGCCGTGATGCCATATTACACGATCTCCTATAACCAGGATACCAAGAACGGTGAAAATGTGGGGAACTCATACAGTAGTTACCTGATCAACGACCTTCTCAGAGGTACATATGGTTATGAAGGGGTAGTCTGCACTGACTGGGGTGTAACCAATGACTACACTGCTGTGGATGGATTTGCTACGACCTGCTGGGGTGTGGAGGATCTGACGGTGGTGGAAAAGCACTATAAACTGATCATGGCCGGTGTGGACCAGTTCGGAGGGAACAATGATATGGGCCCGGTGGTTGAGGCTTACCAGATGGGGATTGCAGAGCATGGCGAGGAATTTATGCGGGAGCGTATGGAACAGACTGCAGTACGTCTTCTGATGAATATCTTCCGGACCGGTCTTTTTGAAAATCCTTACCTGGAGGTGGAAAAGACAGTGGAGACGGTTGGGAACCCGGATTTTATGGCTGCCGGCTTTGAAGCCCAGCTCAAATCCGTAGTGATGCTTAAGAATGCGGGGAACACACTCCCGCTGGCTGAAAATACGACCGTATACATCCCGAAAAAATTCTTCCCCGCCAGGCGGGGCATGTTCGGATTCGGCGGAGGAGAAGAGCGATGGGACTACCCGGTGAACCTGGAGATCATCCGGAAATATATGAATGTAACCGAGAATCCCGAAGATGCGGATTGTGCCCTGGTTTTTATCGATGGGCCGGATGGTGGAAGCGGTTACAGCAGGGAGGATGTGGAAGCCGGCGGAAACGGCTATGTGCCGATCACACTGCAATATAAACCATACACTGCTGTATATGCCCGCGAAGTCAGTATCGCAGGCGGGGATCCTCTTGAGGATTTCACCAACCGAAGCTACAAAGGAAAAACGGTCACTGCATCTAACACCGCGGACCTGGATCTGGTACTTAATACCAGAAAAGGGATGGGTGAGAAACCGGTGATCGTGGTTGTGAGTGTATCCAACCCAATGGTCTTTTCTGAGTTTGAGGCGGAAACTGACGCCATCCTTGTCAGTTTCGGGGTACAGGATCAGGCGATCATGGAGATTTTGAGTGGCCATTCTGAACCGTCAGGGCTTCTGCCGATGCAGATGCCTGCAAACATGAAAACCGTGGAGGAGCAGTATGAGGATGTCCCCCGGGATATGGAATGTCACACGGACTCGGAAGGGAATGTTTATGATTTTGCTTACGGACTGAACTGGAGCGGCGTAATCAGCGACGAACGGGTTGCCAAATATAAATAAGGTCCTTGGCCTGCTAGGGATCGTACCTTGACAGCCGGAGCAGTTCCTGGTAGTTCCGCTGGGACATTACCTGCCGGATGTTTAAACCGGGATTTCGTCGCACGTAGGCTTCAACAATCTGCCAGCCCTGCCAGATTGCGGCCCGCCCGGGCGATTCGGTGGTGTAAAACCTGGTATAGGGAGCATCCTCCACCAGTTTTCGGATATCCACTGGATCCGAGGAGAATAGCAGTTTCTCCTCCACCAGATGGGTCCACATCTGTTTTTCATTGTTCCTGCACCATGTCATCTGATCCTCGTTAAATCCCATCACCATCTGCTCCGGAAGATCCGGGTACATGGCGGCCACAAACCAGGAAAGCTGACCATGATAGATCATCCTGGATAGTACATTGTCCAGAGAATCATTGTAAGGATAGAGCTGCGTGGCCCAGGCATACATCACATCCAGTGGGATCCTTTCGGGAACCTTTTTTGCTACCAGGTAACTGGGGGTGCCCAGCTGCCGGTAATAGGGACAATCATTTCCCAGATACTGATCCAGGCCGACCCCCACAAACCTGCCCACGGTAAATAATCCCTCGTTGAACCGGCTGACATAGCCCACAATACGGGGTGCGGCCGAGTCCGGATAGTGATAGAGATAATGCCTGAATCCATCGGTGAGCCGGGCCTCGATCCCGGAAGTGGAGGCAAAGACCTCCTGGGTGTAATCATACACCTCCCTGTTTGTGGGATCGTTGATGAACATGGATAAATAGGAGGAGTATCTGCGGGCCGAAGGCAGACCAATATTGATCACATGCACATTAAAAACGTCAAAAAAATCGTTATACCTACGGTACAATGAGTCAATACTGGCATCCATATGGTCCTGATCCAACTCAAACAGATCACGGTCGAACCGTTCCAGTTCGACCTGCAGGTTCACTCCCGATACATCTACATCCAGGGGGTTCTTCCTGCAGGAGGTCAGTATCATGGCCATCCCCAGCAGAAAAAACAGGGCCGTTTGAACAGGTCTCGTCATATTCATTAAATTTGATCTTCCAAGCGATCACAAAAGTATAAAATATGAAAAGAATACTGCCTATACTTATCCTTTTGGGTTTCTTCTCCTCCATCCTTGCCCAGGCACCTGCCGTCCGGTTCAGCGTTCACGTGGATCCGCAATTCGCCTGGTTCAACTCGGATGATGATGGAGTGGATCCGGACGGATCCATCTTTCACGTACATGCCGGTCTCCACATGGACTATTTCTTCGCCCAGAATTATGCCTTCGTGATGGGTGTCGGGATCAACAACCTGGGTGGGAACCTGAATTACGCGGATTCCACCGAATTCAGTTCCAAAGGGGAGCCCCTGCTGGTGGAGCCCAACCAGTCGGCAAAACTGAATCTGCAATACATCGATATCCCGTTGGGACTGAAGCTGAAAACGGAAGAGATGGGATATGCCACCTTCTTCCTGCAGCTGGGATTCAATCCCATGATCAACATCAATGCAAAAGCCTCCTCTGACGAAGCCTCCTTCAATAAGGAAGACATTAGTGAAAGTGTACATATCTTTTGCCTGGGGTACCATGTCGGAGCGGGTATGGAATATAAACTGGCCGGAAATACCGCTCTTGTGGGAGGGGTGCGTTGGAATTCCGGACTCATTGATGTGACCGATAATGACCGGGCCAATATCAGGTTGAATGCACTTTCCATTCACCTGGGAGTACTGTTCTGATCTGCCATGAAGATTGCACTTGCACAGTTGAATTACCTGATCGGGGATTTTGAAGGCAACCGGTCCAAAATTATGAGTGCAGTCTCTGACGCCAGCTGCAGAGGGGCCGACCTGGTGGTTTTTTCCGAACTTGCCATCTGTGGATATCCGCCACTGGACCTCCTGGAGAGGAAAGAGTTCATCCAGACCTGCATGCACCATATGGAGAGCCTGGCCGGGAGCCTGGATCCCGGGATCGGGGTTCTGGTGGGGGGACCTGAGTTCAATCCCGGTAAAGACGGGAAATTGCTTTTTAATTCTGCTTTCTTCCTGTATGAAGGTAAGATCCGGCAGACCTTCCGGAAAGCCCTGCTCCCTACCTACGACATTTTTGATGAATACCGGTATTTTGAACCCAACCGTACTTTCCAGATTCTTGAATTCAGTAACAGAAAACTGGCGGTAACCATCTGCGAGGACCTCTGGGATGAGCAACCCTTTGAAAATGAGTTTTCGCGAAGCAGGTTATATACAACCAATCCGTTGGAGGAGCTGGCCACATTCAAACCGGAGGCGATCATAAACATAGCAGCCTCCCCTTTTGCGCATCGGAAAATGGAGGTCAAACAATCCATCTTCACCGGGAAAGCGGCCCGCTACGAACTCCCTGTGCTCTACTGCAACCAGGTGGGGGCTCAAACAGAACTTATTTTTGAAGGGGGATCCATGGCGGTTCATTCGGATGGACAGGTTGCCGCGAAACTACCTTTTTTCCGGGAAGATATGCTTATCATCGACCTGGATGATCTGACAGGTCCGGCGAATGAAGTCCCGGCGGGCCAGATCCCCGACCGGATCGCAACCATCGCCGATGCCCTGATCTGCGGTATCCGGGATTATTTCATGAAGATGGGATTTAAAACTGCCACCCTCGGACTTTCCGGTGGAATCGATTCGGCGGTGACCCTGGCTCTGGCAACGGAGGCTCTGGGTCCCGATAACATCCATGTGCTTCTGCTTCCTTCCCAATACTCCTCCGATCACAGCGTAAACGACGCGGTCAGCATGGCAAAGAACCTGGGTGTCAAATATAATATCCTGCCCATTGAAATGCTGTTTAACCAGTTCCGGGAGACGCTTCGACCCCTTTTCGGGGAGCTTCCGGAAGATATTGCGGAAGAAAACATCCAGGCACGGATCAGGGGAACGCTTCTGATGGCCCTTTCCAACAAATTTGGCAACATTTTGCTGAATACCAGCAACAAAAGCGAGACTGCTGTAGGATATGGAACGCTGTACGGGGATATGAGCGGGGGTCTGTCCGTACTGGGCGACGTTTACAAGACCGATGTTTACCGCCTGGCGGAGTACCTGAACAGGAACGGGCAGGTCATACCTGAAGCGATCATCTCCAAACCACCCTCCGCTGAATTGAAACCCGATCAGAAAGACAGTGACTCCCTGCCTCCCTATGAAGTCCTGGACCAGATCCTTGAAGCCTATATTGAGAAACAGCTCCCCGTGGAGAAAGTCGCTGAACTGGGACCCGATCTCCAGCTGGTAACCAGGGTGATCCGGATGGTCAACCAGAATGAATACAAACGTTACCAGACTCCCCCGATCCTGCGCATTTCCTCCAAAGCCTTCGGTATAGGAAGGCGACTACCCCTGGTGGCCAGATATTAACGGAAATCCATAATTTTTTCTAATTTTGTGTGTTATTCAACATCACAAAGATTAAAACTGGCCGACTACGATGCAGGAAAGGAACTTTAATGCAGATGATTGCATAGACAATCCAAAATCTGTATTTACGGTACTTACTCCAAAAGAAAAAGAATTTCTGAAGCAAAATTATACCTGTGCATTTTATAAAAAGGGCGAGATCATTTTCAAGGAGGGGGACAAACCCATGGGACTGATGATCCTGGCTGAGGGGAAGGTGAAAATATTCAAAGAAGGAGTTGGGGGCAGAGAGCAGATTGTCCGGATGGCCAAACCGGTCGGTTTTATTGGATACCGGGCACTTTTTGCCGAAGAGAATCATACGGCCACGGCGGTGGCCATTGAGGATTGCGTCTCCTGCATTATTGACAAGGAGAGTGTATTCAGGGTGATGCGCAGCAACGCCGATTTAAGCATGAGTGTGATACAGTCCTTTGCTTCCGAACTGGGATTTTCGCACGACCGTACCGTAACGCTTACCCAGAAACACATCCGGGGAAGGCTTGCCGAATCCCTGATTTTCCTGAAGGACACTTACGGATATGAGGATGACCACAAAACCATAAAGATCTACCTCTCCCGGGAAGATGTGGCCAATCTTTCCAATATGACGACCTCCAATGCCATCCGGACGCTATCGACCTTTGCCCAGGAAGGTGTCATCTCCATAGATGGAAGAAAAATACGGATCCTGGACTTGCCCAAGCTGGAACGAATCAGTGAGCTTGGCTAAAGAATGAAATTTCTGGCATATATTTTCAGCTATGCCTTCATATGGCTGCTCCACCTTTTGCCCGAACCCATCCTGTACCTCCTTTCAGATTTTGTCTACCTTTTGATGTACCATGTGGCGGGCTACCGTAAAAAAGTGGTCTTCAGCAACCTGGAAAAAGCCTTCCCCGATTACCCGCACTCCGAAATTAAAAGAATCGCAAGGAAGTTCTACCGTCACCTGAGTGATGTGATCCTGGAACAGGCAGTATTTCACTTCTATTCCGAGACCAAGGCCCTGAAGAAGATACACTATAAGAACCCGGAAGTGCTGGACCCACTCTATGAAAAGGGAAAGCTGGTGATGGCTGTCCTGGGGCATTACGGGAACTGGGAATACATGGCCTCCCTCGGACTTGTCATAAAGCACCCGGTGGTAGCCATCTACAAACCCCTTAAAAACAAGTATTTCGACAGGATGGTCCAGCAAAACAGGAATGCCTTCGGGGTGATCACCGTTCCCATGGAGAAGATTGCACGCGAACTGATCAGATACGAGAGGGAACAGACGCCGGTCCTCACCCTCTTCCTGGGAGATCAGCGTCCCATTTATGAACAGATCCAGTACTGGACCAAATTCATGGGCCGTGATACCCCCGTATTTCTTGGAACAGAAAAACTGGCCAGAAAACTGGATGCTTCAGTCGTATTCCTGAAGATCCGGAAAATAAAAAGAGGCCGGTATGAGGTGGAAATAGAGGTGATTTGCGAAAGCCCGGAAGGTTTGCCGCCCAATGAAATCACCAACCGGCATGTGCAGATACTGGAGAATCTGATCCGGGAAGAACCCTCCCTGTGGTTGTGGTCCCATCGCCGCTGGAAACACTCCTATGAAAAATACAAACAGGAACACGGCCTGAAGTAGATCTCAGTCCCGGTGATCCCTGAACAGTTCCGTTACGTTTGCAAGATTTTTCTCAAAAGAAAACAGTTCTTCAACCCGGGTCCTTCCATGTGCACCGATCTTCTCACGCAGCTTCCTGTTACCCGCGAGTTCCCGTACCCTCTGGGTCATTTCATCCACCCGGTCCGATCTGGTAATAAATCCGGTAACTCCATGCTCTACGATTTCTGAGGATGATTTGAAATCGAAAACCACCACCGGTTTCCGGCAGGCCATCGCCTCTGCGAGAACATACCCGAAACCCTCAAAGCGGGAGGGCAGCAAAAAAATATCGATGGAACTGAAAAACGCCGGCATGTCCTCCACAAACTTCAGGAATTCCACCTGATCCTTCACCCCCAGCCTTTTTGCATTTCTTTCCAGGGTATGCAGCATCGGCCCTTCCCCGGCGATGAGAAGTCTGTACCTGATTTGATCCGCCTGCAGCTGTTTCATCATCTCCAGCAGAAAAAGATGCCCTTTCTCTTCAGACAGTCTGCCGGCACAACCCAGTATGATTTCACCCTCCTTAGCGATGTACAGAGGATTTACTTCGCAGTGATACCTTGGCAGGTACACACCATTATAAATGACCGAGATTTTCGACTCAGGTACCAGGTCCGGATTGTTGGCCAGAATGGTCCGTTTGGTCTCCTCGGAATTGGCTACCACATGGGTCAACACCTTTCTGAACAGGTAGCGATTGAGCCGGCTGTCCCGGACCGGGATGGCCGTACCCCTGCGGTAGATGATATTCGGAACTCCGGCAAGCTTTCCGGCCAGGGAAGCCACTTTCATATCATAGGATAGATTGGTGACCAGGACCCCCACCTTTTCCTTCCTGAATATACGGGACAGTCTCAGGATCTTCACTGGATTCAGAAAACTCAGGTTACTTACAGCCATGTGGTATCCTTCCACATTCAGTCCGGTGAGTTTTTTAGAGAGGGGACTCCTCCGGGAAGAGATATATATGATCCTCTGCTGCTGCCTGATCATGGCCGACAT
>CAYRLP010000010.1:10710-14475 GCA_964424935.1 uncultured Bacteroides sp. | reverse complement strand
ATACAGGGTCGAGCCAGGTGATGCAGCGCTCCATTTCGGGATGTCCCATCCGGCCATCGCCAGTGTGGCACTCAATACGAGCAAACCGGAAACCATGAAGCGAAACGTGGAGACCCTGCAGGGGAAGCTCCCTGATGGCTTCTGGGAAGCGCTGAAGCAGCGGGGACTGGTGGATCCGGACTACCCGTATGTATAGACACAAACCGGATGAAAGCAGTTGTTATTAAGAAACCGCGGGAGATTGCCCTGGAGGAGGTGGACAGGCCGCTGCCCCTCCCGGGGGAGGTATTGCTTCAGGTGAGATATGTGGGGTTCTGCGGCTCGGACCTGAGCAGTTATCTGGGCAGAAACCTACTGGTTACATATCCCAGGATCCCCGGGCATGAGATTTCCGGGGTGATCGCTGAGAAGGGAGAAGGAGTACCCGAACGGTTCCGGGCCGGGGATGCTGTGACGGTGATCCCCTATACCCATTGCGGGACCTGTCCCGCCTGCAAAAGGGGAAGGAGCCATGCCTGCAGGGAGAACCAGACCCTGGGCGTGCAGCGGGAGGGGGCCATGCGGGAGTTTATCACCGTACCCTGGCAGAAACTGCTTCTAGCGGAGAAACTGAATGAGTTGGAACTCGCTGTGGTGGAGCCGCTTACAGTCGGTTTTCATGCCATAAGGCGGGGTCGTGTGGAGGAGTCCGATGTGGTCATGGTCCTGGGAAGCGGGATGATTGGTACCGGGGCCATCCTGGCTGCCCTGCAGCGCGGGGCCCGGGTGATTGCCGTGGACCTGGACGATCAGAAGCTGGAGCTGGCCGGCACACTTGGGGTCCGGCACCTGATCAATCCCATGCAATCGGACCTGCACGGGAAACTGGCCAGGCTGACCGGCGGGGACGGACCGGATGTGGTGGTGGAGGCGGCCGGTTCCCCGGACACTTACCGGGCCGCCCTGAATGAAGTCTCCTATACGGGAAGGATGGTGTGCATCGGATATACGGGACGCGAGGTCCCGTTGGACACCGGATTGTTTGTCCGGAAAGAGATGGATGTCCTGGGATCCCGAAATGCGGCTGCAGAAGATTTCCAGGCGGCTGTCAGCTACCTGGAACAGGGTACCTTCCCCCTGGGCCGCTTTATTACCGAAAAAGTAAAACCCGGCGAGGCGGCCAGGGCTTTTAAAGAGTGGGCCGCTGCCCCAGGCTGTGTCATGAAAATCCTGCTTGATTTCAACCCTTAAACCTTTGAAGATGAAAAAATACATCCTGTTATTGTCTATGGTGCTGGCTGCCTGCAACAATCCCCGTTCCTCCCGGGACCAGGCGGAGGCCCCCTATACCGCTGACTGGGAATCCCTTGCCGGACATATGCCCTCGCCGGAGTGGTTCCGGGATGCCAAGCTGGGTATCTATTTCCACTGGGGGGTCTATTCGGTACCTGCATATAGCAGCGAATGGTATCCCCGGTGGATGCACTTTGAGAACAACGATGTCTACAGGCACCATGTGGAGACCTATGGACATCCTTCTCAGTTCGGTTACCACGATTTCATCCCCATGTTCAAAGCGGAGCATTTCGATCCGGGGGAGTGGGCCGACCTGTTTCAGAAGGCCGGGGCCCGGTTTGCCGGCCCGGTGGCCGAACATCACGACGGTTTTTCCATGTGGGACAGCGAGGTCACGCCGTGGAACGTGGCCGACATGGGCCCGAAAAGGGATATCACCGGGGAGCTGGCTGAAGCCCTCCGGAAGAGGGGATTAAAACTGATCACTACCTTCCATCATGCCAAAAACCTGCAACGGTTTGACAGTACGCAAACTGGATCCAGGACCGAAGGGTATGAGATGAGCCATTACCCCTATTTTCAGGGGATGCCCCCTGCCAGCGATGACGAGAAACTCAGGTACCTCTACGGGAACATCCCGGAGGCGCAGTGGCTGGAAGAGGTATGGTACGCAAAACTGAAAGAGGTGATCGACAAGTACCAGCCTGATATCATCTGGTTTGACTATATGCTGGACCAGATCCCTGAAGATTATCGTCAAAGATTCTGCGCCTACTACCTGAACCAGGCGGAACAGTGGGATAAAGAAGTGGTCATTGTCAGGAAACAGGAAGACCTTCCCATTGATTTTACCGTGGAGGACCTGGAGAAATCGAGGAAGAACCGGATCGGGGAAGTGCCCTGGATGACCGATGAAACCATCAGCAAGGGCAGCTGGTGTTACACCGAGAACCTGGAGATCAAGGAATCGGCTGATGTTCTTCATGTTCTGATCGATATAGTTAGCAAGAACGGGGTGCTGCTGCTGAATGTGTCCCCCAGGGCGGATGGCACCATTCCGGACAACCAGAAGAAGGTTCTGCTGGATATGGGGGAGTGGCTGCAGAAGTACGGGGAATCCATCTATGCGACCCGTCCCTGGTATAGCTACGGGGAGGGACCGACCGTACAACCCGAGGGTGACTTTGCATTTCACCAGGAGTTCCTTAAAATTAAATACTCCTGGAGGGATGTGCGTTACACGACACGGGAAAATCTGATTTACGCCACCCTGCTGGGCTGGCCTGGCGGGGAGGAACCCATCAAACTGCAGGCCTTTGCCGGTGACCGGCTGCCGGAACCCCTGGAGATTGAAGCGGTCACATTGATGGGAAGCGGGGTACCCGTTGAATGGGAGCTGCAGGAAGACGGACTGGTCCTGCTTATCCCCGGGGAGGCCCCCGACACGATGGCCGTTGTATTTAAAATTGAAACTAGTAAATCTGGCTCATGAACTTTCAGAAAATAATTAGCGGACTGCTGTTAACCACCCTGCTTTTCTCTTGCAGGAACAGGCATGAACCTCCAAATATCCTGTTCATTTTTGCCGATGACCTGAGCTACAATACCATCGGGGAACTGGGGAACGACGAAATCTATACCCCCACCCTGGATGAACTGGCTCGGCGGGGGACTGCCTTCACCACGGTATACAACATGGGAGGGTGGCACGGGGCTGTCTGTGTTGCATCCCGTACCATGCTCAACACCGGGAAATTTCTCTGGAGGGCCCGTGAGCTGGAATCCTCCCTGGACAGCCTTGCCGGGATTGGTCAGCTATGGAGCCTGGAAATGCAGAAGCTGGGCTACGATACCTACATGACCGGGAAATGGCATGTGAATATCGGGCCGCCGGAACTATTCAACCAGGTGGGGACCGTCCGGGGTGGCATGCCCGGGGACGTTCCTGAAATGTATTACCGGCCGTTGAATGAAAATGACTGGGAATGGACCCCCTGGGACACGGCCTTTGGGGGTTACTGGAAGGGGGGGACCCACTGGAGTGAGGTTGTGGCCAATGAGGCCATCAATTTCCTGGACCGGGCCAGCAGCTCGGAGAATCCCTTCTTCATGTACGTGGCTTTCAATGCACCCCATGATCCAAGGCAATCCCCGAAGGAATTCGTGGATATGTACCCGCTGGAAGAGGTGAAACTTCCCGTGAATTTTCTGCCTTTGTATCCCTACAAAACGGAGATGGGTTGCGATGCCTCCCTCCGGGATGAGAGACTTGCACCCTTTCCGCGTACCCCCTATGCCGTAAAGGTCCACCGGCAGGAGTATTATGCCATGATCTCACATCTGGATTCCCAGATCGCACGGATCCTCACCCATCTGGAGGACAACGGACAGGACGGGAATACCTGCATAATATTCACGGCCGATCATGGCCTCTCTGTGGGCCAGCACGGACTCATGGGGAAACAGAACATGTATGAACACAGCATGCGC
>CAYRLP010000010.1:0-10700 GCA_964424935.1 uncultured Bacteroides sp. | reverse complement strand
ACGCATGAAGCGGTTTACATGCAGGATGTGATGCCCACGACCCTGGATTATGGGGGTGGATCCGTTCCGGACTGGGTGGACTTTAAGAGCCTCAGGCCCCTGATTGAGGGGAGTAATGCCGAACCCTACCCTGAAATCTACGGGGCTTATATGGATCTGCAGCGCATGATCCGGGCGGATGACTACAAACTGATCGTCTATCCGGCTGCCGGGGTGATCCGTTTTTTCGACCTGATCAACGATCCGGCGGAGATGCATGACCTGGCAGCGGCAAGCGGGGCCAGGGACCTGATAGGGGGAATGTTCCGGAGCCTGCAGGAGATGCAAAAAGAGATGGGCGATACCCTGGTTCTGGTAAATGATCCATTGAACTTTTGACGGGAGTAGATTCAATTCGTATTTTAGATGCTTCATATTCGAGATCTTAAAAAGGAGAAACAACAATGATGGAACTCAACAAGGATGCCTTGTATGCCCTGGTCATCCCGACCAGCATGGGGATCCGGCTAACACCTTTGCACGGCCAGCCGGTCCATAGCAGCGAACTGTTCCGGATGGATGCAACCAGTGCGGAGTCCAATGTTGGGAGCACGTCCTCCTACCTGGGGCTTCCTGTAAAGATCCTGACCGCTTTTGTAAAAGGGAGCCCCATCGCCAGGAAGATCAAGGACAACCTGGCCAGCCGGCACATGGATTATGAGGGTCCGGAGGTGGAACAGGGGAGCCCCTGGGGATTCCGCCACCAGATCAATATTGCAGATACGGGATTCGGTTCGCGTGGACCCAGGGTGCATAACGACCGGGCCGGTGAGGTGGGCAGAACCCTGGATGCGAAGGATTTTGACCTGGACCGCATCTTTACCCGGGAGGGGGCAAAAATTGTGCATCTGTCGGGTTTGATCGCGGCTCTCTCTCCCGCGACCAGCCAGTTTTGCCTGGAGGTTGCCAGGGTGGCAAAGAAAAACGGTTCCCGAATCTCCTTTGACCTGAATCACCGGGCCTCCTTCTGGGAGGGAAGGGAACAGGAGCTGCGCGTGGTCTTCCGGGAGATTGCCTCCATTTCAGACATTCTTATAGGAAATGAAGAGGACTTTCAGCTCTGTCTCGACATCGAGGGACCGGAGGCCGGGGGACGTGACCTGGCATCCAAGATGGATGGATTCAAAGGTATGATTGAAAGGGTGAAAAAAGCCTTCCCGGAGGTTTCTGTCTACGCGACCACCCTGCGGCAGGTGATCCACAGCAATCTCCACATGTGGGGAGCAATTATCTCGGAGAACGACCGATGGCATGAGGTAGAACCAAGGGAGATCCACGTGCTTGATCGCATCGGAGGGGGGGATGGCTTTGTGGGGGGCATGCTTTATGCCATTTTAAAAGGCTGGGAACCGGAAAAGTGGATCCAGTTCGGCTGGGCCGCAGGGGCCCTGGTAACCACGCTGGACACTGACTATGCACAGCCCTCCGATGAAGCGCAAATATGGGGCATCTGGGAGGGGAATGCGCGGGTGCAACGTTAAACATTTTTTATGACCTCTTCCGCTCCTTCAGACCCCTACCGGCTGGAAAAAAGTGATATACTCGAAGCCCCTTCCAGGATGAGGCAGAAGCTTAGATTCCTTGGACCCGGCTTCATCCTTTCCGCATCCGTAGTAGGTTCAGGGGAACTGATTGCCACTACCACACTGGGAGCAAAAGCAGGATTTGTCACACTCTGGGTAATCGTGGTAAGCTGCCTGGTCAAAATTGTTTTGCAGCTGGAATTTGGCAGGCAGTCCATTACCCGGGGAGTAACTGCCATGAACATGATGAATCAGATACCGGGTCCCCGTTTCGGGAAAAGGCAGATCAGCTGGGCCGCCTGGTCCTGGCTAGTGCTCTGGCTCCTGAAACCGATCCAGGTGGGCGGAATCATCGGGGGTGTGGCCATTATCCTGCACATGGCCATTCCTGCCCTTTCAGTGGTGTACTGGACCATCCTGGTGGCCTTTGTGGTGATCACCATCATGCTTTACGGGTTTTATGAAGTCGTGGAAAAGATCTCGCTGGTCTTTATGGGATTGTTTACCGTGTTTACCCTGCTGGCTCTCTTTATGGTGCAGAACACGGAATTTGCCATAACCTGGCCCAGGATTGCGGAGGGCTTCTCTTTCCGGCTCCCGAAAGGGACCGTGGGTTTTGCATTCGCTGCATTCGGGCTGACCGGTGTGGGCGGGGATGAAATTCTTTCCTACAACTACTGGTGCCTGGAAAAAGGGTATGCCCGTTTCACGGGGACCCGTGATGGATCAGAAACCTGGAAGCAACGGGCCAGGGGATGGATCCGGGTGATGTACCTGGATGCCTTTCTCTCCATGGTGGTCTACACCATTGTTACCGCTTCATTCTTCCTGCTGGGTGCATCCATCCTGTACCAGCGGGGTGAAATACCGGAAGGGTATCAAATGATTGAAACCCTGTCCAGGATTTATACCGAATCGGTGGGCCCCCTGGCCAAGAACATCTTTCTAATGGGCTCGTTCGCAGTACTTTTCTCCACCCTTTTTGCTGCACTGGCCATTCGGACACGGGTGTTTTCCGACCTGTTCGGGGTAGTGGGCTGGATCGATTTCTGGAACCTGAAAAGCCGATTACGGGCCATCCGGTTTCTCGCCATCCTTTTTCCCGTGCTCTGGACCATCGCCTTCCTTATCATAAAGCTGCCGGTGCTGATGGTGACCATCGGCGGAATTGCCACCTTTGTCATGCTCTTCATCGTAGTGATTGCCGGTATCTGGTTCCGGTTCGGTTCGGGGGAGAGGATACTCCCGCCCGGAAGACTCTATAACTTCTTCCTCCTGCTCAGCTGTGCTGCGATCATTCTGGTCGGGATTTACGGCATCCTGAAGCTATTCTGACCGGCTTTTGACAAACAGGATGCAGGCAGGAGCCGGAAGGTCCAGTGTGGTTTCGGTACCTGTGAGCACACCCGTATCCGGATCGATCAGGTACAGCCGGATCTCACCGGAGCGCTCCCCGGCTACCAGCATGAATCTTCCGGAAGGATCCAGGTTGAAATCCCTGGGCCAGTTGGGGACCTGCTCCATCACCTGGATCCGGCTTACGGTCCGGTCGGGGTTAATACGGAATGTGCTGATGCAGCTGTTTTCTCCTCTTGTGGAAGCATAAACGAAGTTTCCTCCGGGATCTACCCGCACGGCAGCCGGATACTTCATGCCCGGGTGTGTGGCGTCCACGGTAGGAACCGTATTCAATTCTGAAATGGTTCCATCTGCACCATGATAGCTGCACGCCGTCAGGGTGGAATTCAATTCATTCACAATGTAGAGGGCCTGGCCATCCGGATGAAAAGCCAGGTGCCGCGGGCCTGCTCCAGGGGCCAGTTCATAGTAAGGCTGGGCCGGATTGGGGGTCAGCGTGCCCTCTCCGGAATCAAATGCATAGATCATTACCCGGTCGGTCCCCAGGTCGGGCACCAGCAGGAACTTCTGACCGGGATCCAGCTTGACCTGGTGGGCGTGGGGCCCCTGCTGCCGGTCCGCTACTGGTCCGGACCCTTCTCCGACGACCACGCTGCTGGCAGGACCGATTTCTCCCTGCCCGTTCACCGGAAAGACTGCCGCATGCCCGCTGCCGTAGTTGGCTGCAAACAGATATTTCCCATCCCGGCTGCAGTAAATGTGACAGATGTCCGATCCCTGGCTGGACTGGCTGTTGATCACCTTCAGTTTCAGGGATCCCGGATCCACGCTGAAGGAGGTGACGCTTGCTTGCCCGGGCGCACCCTCCACAGGATCCTGGTTTATTGCATACAGGAACTCCTCTCCAGGGGAGAGTGCCAGGTAGGAGCCTGCCCTCACCCTGGCAAATGAGTCCACCACCGCCAGGGTCTTCCCGAGCGGATCCAGTTCACACAGGTAGGTGGAGTGGGAGCGTGTTCCGTCGGTGGACCCCACATAGAACCGGATGGTTTCCGGGGGAGCGGTTCGGGTACAATTAAACAGGGCCATCGCAGTCACCGCCCCAAGACTCAATTTCAGAATTCGGATGCATAGGTTCATGGTTTCCAGGTTTTTTCAATTTCCTCCAGGGTCTTCCCCCTGGTTTCCGGGACTAGCTTCAAAACGAACCAGGCGGCAATGAAGCCCATCAGACCGTAGATCCAGTAAGAGAATCCGTGGCTGAAAAGCCTGGTGAGCAGCGAGCTTTCGTTCATCATGGGGAAGGTCCAGGATATCACCAGATTGGCGATCCACTGGGATGCCACCGCGATGGACATGGCCCCTTTGATGCTGTTCGGAAAGATTTCCGAAAGCAGGACCCAGGTGACCGGTCCCCAGCTCATGGCAAAGGCCGCCGTATAGGTGAGCATGAAGATCAGGGAGAGGGTACCCATTTTCCCGGCGAAAAAGGTAAGACCCAGCGCGAGCATGCTGACTCCCATGGCCAGGGCGCCAAAGATCATCAATGGTTTGCGGCCGAAACGGTCCACGGTCAGGATGGCCACAACGGTAAAGCTTAGGTTCACTATACCCACGATGATGGTCTGCAGGAGGGAGGAATCGTTACCCGCCCCCATGCTCCGGAAGATGTCCCCCGCGTAATACAGCACGACGTTGATACCCACAAACTGCTGGAAGACCGATAGGAGGATTCCCACCAGGATGACGAGTCCCCCGAAGGAGAGCCAGGGTGCCTTTTTTTCCACCAGAGATTCCCTGATTTCTTCCAGGACGGCATCCGCCCTACTGGGATTGATACGGGTAAGCAGGGAGAGGGCCCGTTCTTCCTGCTGCTTCAGAACCAGGAAGCGGGGGGATTCGGGTACGAAAAAGAGCAGGAGCAGGAAGAGGGTTGCAGGGATGGTTTCCGATCCGAACATCCACCTCCATCCGGTGGCATTGATCCACTCGGCCGCCTGGCCACGCGCTATGAAGTAGTTCACAAAATAGACCACCAACATCCCGAAGATGATAGCAAACTGGTTCCAGCTGACCAGCTTGCCCCGGATTTGGGCCGGTGCGATCTCTGCGATATACATGGGGGAAAGCATGGAGGCGAGACCTACGCCTATCCCCCCGAGTACCCGGTAGAAGATAAAGGAAGAAATGGTGGCAAATCCCATGAAATTGAGTTTCTCGGGCATGGCCGATCCCAGGGCCGACACCAGAAAAAGGAGGGCCGCAAGGATGAGTCCCCGTTTCCGGCCCAAGCTCTGGCTGATATAGCCGCCCAGGGATCCCCCGATGATGCAGCCCACCAGGGCACTGGAGATGGTAAATCCTTTGATGGAGTTCCCCAGTCCCTCGGTGAGTACGTTTTCCCCTCTTATAAAGCTCAGGTAGAGGACCACGATGCCGCACACCCAGAGAATCCCGCTCCACAGCCATCCCCTTCCTTTGCCATACAGCCTTATCAGAAAGCTGCTTATAAAGAAGGCGATCAGGGCAAAGCAGATGGTCACGATCCCCTTGAACTGGATGATCGTAGCCGAAGCCAGGACAGGATCCGATTCAAGGGGTGTGATGAAGAATTGCCTGAGGGCATCTGTGGCCCCGTTGATCACGGCGGTGTCATACCCGAAGAGCAGTCCGCCCAGGGTGGCCACCAGCGTCAGGGCAAATATCGCAGGCGGGATGGCAGTGGAAGTGGTTTGCGGGCGCATGGAACTATTTTATATACTGGTTGATGATCGATTCATAGAGTTCCTGTTTCCCGGAGATCTGTTCAGGTTCCCCGTTCTTGTGAGCCAGTGCGCTCAACTGTTCCAGGGTGAGATCTCCCTTCTCAAACCTGGCCCCGTCGCCGGAGTCAAAGGAAGCATAACGGGCAGTCCTCATCTTACGGAAGGCTGATTTCTCCAGCATTTCCAGGGTGACCTCGAAGGCCCTGGCAAAGGTGTCCATTCCCGCAATGTGGGCAATGAAAATATCTTCCATGTCGGTACTGTTCCTCCGTGTTTTGGCATCGAAGTTGATCCCTCCGCTGGTAAAGCCCCCAGCCTCCACGATGGGCAGCATGGCTTCAATCAGTTCATACAGGTTGATGGGAAACTGGTCCGTATCCCAGCCGTTCTGGTAATCACCCCTGTTGGCATCGATGGAGCAGAAGAGCCCGTTGTCCACGGCTACCTGCAATTCATGCTGAAAGGTATGTCCGGCCAGGGTGGCATGGTTGACCTCGATATTCATTTTAAAATCGCCGGCCAGACCATGTTTCTGAAGGAAGCCAATAACCGTGGCCGTATCGAAATCGTACTGGTGTTTGGTGGGTTCCATGGGTTTGGGTTCAATGAGGAATGGGCCTTTGAATCCCTTGCCCCGGGCATAGTCCCTGGCCATCTGGAGAAATCTGGCCAGGTGCTCCTGTTCCCGCTTCATGTCCGTATTCAGCAGCGACATGTAGCCTTCCCGTCCTCCCCAGAATACGTAGTTTTCTCCACCCAGTTCGATGGTGGCGTCCAGGGCATTTTTCACCTGGGTGGCCACCCAGGGGAGCACGTTGAAATCAGGATTGGTGGCAGCCCCGTTCATGTAGCGCGGATTGGAGAAGACGTTGGCCGTACCCCAGAGGAGTTTGACCCCCGATTCGGCCTGCTTCTGCCCGGCATATTCAACGATGGCCCGCACGTTCGACTCATACTCCTTCACCGAGCCGCCCTCGGAGACCAGGTCAATGTCATGGAAGCAATAATAGGGAACCCCGAGTTTAGTAATGAATTCAAAAGCTGCATCCATCTTGTTCCTGGCCCGTTCCAGGTCATTGCTGCCATGGGCCCAGGGGAAACGCTGCGTGCCGGGTCCGAAAGGATCCTCCCCGGTACCGCAGAAGGTGTGCCAGTAAGCCACGGCAAAACGCAAATGTTCTTTCATGGTTTTTCCGGCAATCACCCTGGTTTCATCGTAAAATTTGAAGGCCAGAGGATTATCCGAATCCCTGCCTTCGAACTGGATCTTCCCGATGCCCGGGAAGTACTCCTTGTTACCTAATAAGTAGTCCATCTTGTTTCTATTTTATGTTTACAGAATATAATGCTATCCGGTGATACATTTATCCAGGACCTCTTTCCAGCGGCCGTAAGCTTCGCTGTATTTGTCATGGTCCTTGCGGGTGGCTTCCACCACCATCCGCATGTTCAGGTTCTCAAAGGCTTCTTCAAAGGATCCGTAGATCCCGGATCCGATGCCTGCCCCGTTGGCAGCGCCGATGGAACCGTCCGTATCGTACAGTTCAATAGTGGCCCCGGAGATCTCTGCCAGGGTCTCCCGGAAGACCTGGCTCAGGAACATATTGGCCCAGCCCGCCCGGATGATGCTGGGATGGATCCCGGTCTCTTTCATGATCTCCATGCCGTAATGCATGGAGAAGGCCACGCCTTCCTGTGCGGCACGGACGAGATGGGCGCTGCTGTGAATATTGAAGTTGATGTTTTTCACGGTGGCTCCCACATTCCTGTTTCCAAGCATTCGTTCGGCCCCGTTGCCAAAAGGCAGCATGAGGAGTCCATCCGATCCGACGGGTGCTTCCAGGGCCAGGTCATTCAGGGCAGGGTAGTTCATCTCCCGCTGCGCCAGATGCTGCTTTAGCCAGGAATACTGGATCCCGGTGCCGTTGATGCAGAGCAGGACCCCAAGCCTGTTCAGCTCGGGGCTGTGGTTCACATGAGCAAAGGTATTGACCCGGCTGGCCGGATCATACTTGATCTCGTCGCTTACTCCGTAGACGACCCCCGAGGTTCCTGCCGTGGCGGCAATCTCCCCCGGATTCAGTACATTCAGGGAGAAGGCATTGTTGGGCTGATCCCCTGCCCGGTAGGCGATCCGGATTCCGGGTACCAGACCGAGTTCTTCTGCGGCGCTTGCCGAGAGCCGGCCCTGTTCGGAAAAAGTAGGCACAATGTCGGGTACCAGGTTACGGTGGATCCCGTAGTAGTCCAGCAGGAAGTCAGCCAGCGAATTTTCCTTGAAATCCCACATGATCCCCTCAGAGAGCCCCGATATGGTAGTGTTGATTTCCCCGGTCAGTTTCATGGCGATGTAGTCACCCGGCAACATGAATTTGTAAGCTTTCTCATAGATCTCCGGTTCGTTCATAATCACCCAGCTCAGTTTTGACGCGGTAAAGTTCCCGGGAGAGTTCAGCAGGTGGGAAAGACATTGTTCCTGGCCGATTTTTTCCATGGCATGGTCCCCGTAGGAGACGGCCCTGGAGTCACACCAGATGATGGACGAGCGAAGCAACTGATGGTTCTTATCCACCAGTACCAGCCCATGCATCTGATAGGCAATACCGATGGATTTAATGGAGGAGGGGTCTATTTCGGCCGATTGCATCACCTCGTTTGTGGCCAGCATCAGATTGCTCCACCACTGGTTCGGGTCCTGTTCGGCCCAACCGGACCGGGGAGCGTCAATCTTCATCTCCTTCTTCGGGTGGAAAGCCGAAGCAATGGGCCGGCCGCTTTCCGCATCGATCAGGCTCGCTTTTACGGAAGAGCTTCCTACGTCGTATCCAAGTAAATACATGTGCCTAAGGTTAATATGTTAATTATTGAATTCCAACTGTTTAAATATTGAATCCCAGGGACTCTTTTTTATGGGTTTCGTAAACGCCACGGTTGAACTGATAGTAATGTGCGGGCTTGTGGGCCACTCCGGACTGCTTTTCTGCCAGCTGGACCAGATAGGCTGATTTCAGGATTTTTTTCCGAAAGTTTCGGTTATCCAGCGTGCAGTCCAGTATCACCTCGTAAAGGGTCTGCAGCTCCCGGATAGTGAATTTGTCGGGGAGAAGTTCGAATCCGATGGGTTCGTTCCGCAGGGTACGCTGCAGATGCTCCAGACCCTTTGATATGATGCTGCCATGATCAAAGGCAAGATCAGGAACCTCTTTTACATTTACCCAGATGGCTTTGTTCTTGATGGCAAAATCGCTATTGGTATCACTTATGTTGATCAGGGAGTAGTAGGCAGCAGTTACCACGCGGTGAATATCATGCCCGGTGGTCGCCCTGAGCCAGGCGATGTCATTGGGACTGGAGATCCGGTCCGGCCTTCCGAAGACTGCAAATGGTTCCAGGTAGATATTCTTCAGACCTGTCAGCTCTTTCAGGGTCCTGGAGGCCGCCAGGTCCAGGTCTTCATTGAGGTCTATGAAATCGCCCGGTAGCTTATGATCCCGGATCATGCTGCCGGAAGGATCACGGAAGGTTCGCCTGATCAGCAGGACTTTCAGTTGATTGGTATGGAAACCAAAAATAACACAGTCCACCGATATATGAGGATTGATGTTCCTTCCGGGAGGATTCATGCCACCTAATTTAGAAAAGAAATACATCAAAAACAAAGTTAACGTAAAAAATACGCTAACTATCTTTTACTTCATAAGCAGGTTGGGCAGCCAGAGGCTCAGGGAGGGGATGTAGGTGACCAGCATCAATACGACGATCATAACAACAAACATGGGGAGCAGGGGTTTGATGACCTGCTCAATTTTCAGTTCAGCCACGCTGCATCCGATAAACAGGACCGAGCCCACCGGGGGCGTGCAGAGTCCCACACACAGGTTCAGTACCATGATGATCCCGAAATGTATGGGATCCATGCCCAGCTGGGCAGATACAATGGGTAAAAAGATCGGGGTGAAGATCAGAACGGCCGGTGTCATGTCCATAAATACACCCACAAAAAGCAGGATGAAGTTGATCATAAGCAGGATCACCATTGGATTATCACTGATGCTCAACAGGCCGCTGCTTACATTCTGCGGAATGTTCTCGTAAGACATGATCCAGGACATGCCGATGCTGGTGGCCACCAGCAGCAGAACAATACAGGTAGTCCGGACGGATCTGAGAATAATGGCAGGAAGGTCTCTGATGGTGATCTCCCTGTAGATCAGTGCAAGGATAAGTGCGTACAGAACGGCGACTGCCGAAGCCTCGGTGGCCGTGAAATACCCTGCCACAATGCCGCCAATGACAATCACCAGCATGAGCAGGGAGGGAAGGGCATCCAGGAATTTCCGGAATGCAAATTTGAAAAACTCCCAGTTGGTGACCGATTTATAGACCGAGAATCCCAGGAACAGAAACAGCAATCCGTACATTGCTCCTTTGAAGGCCGGGATGGAGGCAGTGTGCAGACTCTTCAGTCCGATACCGGCTCCTACCAGGATCACGGAGACTAGCAGTACCCTTCCCAGGGTTCTGGTCAGTCCTTTGAATCCCTTGTTCTGGAGCACCATCATGGACATGGCCACCAGCATGATACCTACCCCTGTCAGGATCCCGGGTACGTATCCGGCCAGAAAGAGGGCGGTGATGGATGCTCCTCCGCTGGCCAGGGAGTAGATTATCAGAATATTGCTCGGGGGAATGGTAAGGCCGGTGGTGGCAGAGGTAATGTTGACGGCTGCACTGAAGTTCTCCTTATATCCCTCCTTCTTCATTTCCGGCCCCATGAGGCTTCCGATGGCCGAAGTGGCCGCAGCAGCTGATCCGGAGATGGCGCCGAAAAGCATATTGGCGATGATATTTACAAACGCCAGTCCGGCCGGTAGCCTGCCAACCAGCACCCGGGCAAAGTTTACCAGTCTCAGGGCAATCCCCCCGCTGTTCATGATGAACCCGGCCAGTACAAAAAAGGGAATCGCCAGAAGGGCAAAACTGTCCAGTCCTGTGGCCATCCGGTGTGCATAGG
>CAYRLP010000009.1:10381-15083 GCA_964424935.1 uncultured Bacteroides sp. | reverse complement strand
GTATATGCATGATCATGTAGTGCATTTTTACCATCTTCATGCACTTGACTGGGTAGATGTGGTATCGGCCCTCAGTGCAGATCCCAAAGAAACCTCTGAGCTGGCACAGAGTATCTCAAACTGGCCTAAAACCTCCCCCGGTTATTTCTCCGATCTTCAAAAAAGATTGACAAAGTTCGTTGAAAGCGGTCAGCTGGGTATTTTTGCCAATGGTTACTGGGGACATCAGGCTTACAAGCTCCCCGCTGAAGTGAATCTTATCGGTGTGGCACATTATCTGGAAGCACTGGAATGGCAGAAGGAGATTGTTAAGATTCATTCGATCTTCGGAGGTAAGAATCCCCACCCCAATTACCTTGTGGGTGGTATTCCCTGTTCCTTTAGCCTGGATAACAGCAGTGCTATCACTGCAGAGAGACTGGCCATGGTGGACAAATTGCTGACCGATGCCAGCACCTTTATTGAGCAGGTATATATCCCTGACCTGATGGCAGTAGCCTCTTTTTATAAAGACTGGGGATCGATCGGAGGAGGATTGACCAATTATCTTGCGTATGGTGACCTTCCGACCAATGGTATTGCAGATGTGAAAGCCTTTAAATTTCCCAGAGGGATTGTTCTTGACCGCAACCTTGCCGAAGTCATTCCAGTGGATGCTACTGATCCTGAACAGATCCAGGAACAGATCGCTCACTCTCATTATGACTATGAAGAAGGCGAGGCAAAACATCCCTGGGAGGGAGAAACCAGCCTGCATTATTCCGGTCCAAAGCCCCCTTATGAGCAACTCAACGTGGAAGATAAGTACAGCTGGCTGAAAACGCCCAGGTGGAGGGGAAAGGCTATGGAAGTAGGACCCCTTTCCAGGATGCTTGTTGGATATGCATCCGGCAGGGAGGAGTACAAAGAACAGGTGAACTGGGCACTTCAGAAACTTGGGGTGCCTGTGGATGCACTCTTCTCAACCCTCGGAAGAACTGCGGCCAGGGGACTGGAAACAGTCTTGGTTGCTAGGTGGGCACATGAGTTCTATGATGCTCTTCTTGCCAATATTAGAAACGGGGATCTGAAGACTTTCAACAATGAGTTGTGGGAACCCTATAAGTGGCCTCCCAGTGCCAGGGGAGTTGGCCTTTCAGAAGCACCGAGGGGAGCACTCGCCCACTGGATTGTTATCAAGGACGGACTAATCGATAATTACCAGATGGTGGTCCCCAGCACCTGGAATGCCTCACCGCGTGATGGCGCCGGACAGCGCTCAGCCTATGAAGCTTCGCTGGTCGGCACTTCCGTAGCAGACCCTGAGAGTCCACTCGAGATCCTGAGAACCATACACTCATTTGATCCGTGTATTGCCTGCGCAGTCCATCTCTATGATGAAAAAGGTTCCCATGTTCACCAGGTCAACACATTTTAATATAACCAAGGAACGAGGGGGATCAATTCATTCCCTTTAAAAAGGAGAACTTTAAGAAAAATTGTGCCCACTCAAAGTGGACACCTGCCACCGGAAACACCGGAACATTGAATCTGTAGCCCATAACAAAGTCTTATCAAAAATAGACCTCTGAAAGTATATTCTCCCTGGATATCCCTTTCTTTCCGAGTATGTGGTATACGTCATAGATCATACTGCTATTCCCGCAAACATAATAGATAGCAGCCGGATCAATGACCATTTTATCCAGGTAGTCGGTCACATGGCCCTGGCAGTTTCCATTCTTTTCCCTGGAGGTACAAAGTACATACCTTTCCGGATCATAGTCAGAACGGTCGTAGGCTTCAGTCGTGTATCTGACACCGTGAAGCAGAGTATAATCCATCTCCGGATAGGAAGCGACAAAGCTATGGAAAGGGGCGATCCCCGTACCTGAAGCAATGAGTACAAACTTATGAGCGGGGATTTTTTCGTTGTCCAGTTTCATAAAACCATAGGGTCCGCGCACTTCCAAATATTGCCCGGGTCTGCTGTTCTTTAACAGGGTCGAAATGTCCCCTTCGATAACTTCCCTGATCAGTATATCCAGATAGTCGTCCTGTTCCCCGCTATAAACGGAATACTCCCTGTGTTGCATTGAATCTTTCAATCCCACGGTAATATACTGTCCAGCACTGAATATCAAATCCTTTCTTTCCAGCCGTAAAAGGAAGGTGTGTTCGCTTAAATTACGCTTGTCAATGATTCGATGCATAATCATACCAAACAAATCCGCCTATGGTATGTTCAACTTGAACAACATGACCTGAAAGAAATGAGCATTAAAACCGATATAACCCATCTGCCAGGATGGATGAAAGTCCCATTGCCACATGGAACGGATTACTCGAGAGTGAAGAGCGTCATTGTGCAGCATGGTCTTAATACCATTTGTACAAGCGGGAACTGCCCCAACAAAGGGGAATGCTGGAGTGCAGGTACGGCAACCTTTATGATTCTGGGTGATCATTGCACACGAAATTGCCGTTTTTGTTATGTGAAAGCACTTATGCCGGAACCCCCTGACCCGGATGAACCGGAAAAAGTAGCCCGGTCCATTCAGCTTTTGAGCCTGAAACATTGTGTCATTACTTCTGTTGCGAGGGACGATCTGGACGACGGCGGGGTGGCTCACTGGGTCAGAACCATATTAAAAATCAGGGAATTGAATCCCGGGATTACCATGGAAACCCTGATTCCTGATTTTAACAATAATCGTGCACTATTAGACATTCTTATTCGGGAAAAGCCGGAAGTAATCTCCCATAATATTGAAACCGTGGAACGGATCAGTCCAAAGATCAGAAGCCTGGCAACATACAGAAAAAGCCTGCAGGTATTAAACTACCTGTCAAAGTCGGGGGTTATCACAAAAAGTGGCTTCATGCTTGGTTTGGGAGAAACAGAAAATGAAGTTTTAGAGACCATGGATGACCTGCTTGATCATGGAGTGCATGTACTTACCATAGGACATTACCTGCCACCATCGGAATTGCATACCAAGTTGGTGGAATACGTTGAGCCCGGGGTATTTAAAAAATACATGGAGATAGGATTGGAAAAAGGATTCCGGTATGTGGAAAGTGGGCCTCTGGTTCGTTCCTCCTACCATGCGGAGAAGCACGTTCATGTGAAACTATAATGGTCATAGCAGAGGCTTTCAGCCCGGGGACCCTGCACCTTCAAATAAGCGATGCCCTGACTAAATTAAAATGCAATTGATGGAGTATTTATAGTCAAATCTCTTACCTTGACTAGATTTTATAATACACATGCAAAGGTTGACTTTTTTACTGGTATCCGTTGCATGGTCTTTAGTGACTTATGCTCAGGCACCAGATACACTGACGCTGGAAGAATGCATACGTCTTGCCGAAGAGAACAGTTTTCAACTGCAAGCGGATAATTTTGAAATCGCCGTTGCTGAGAATGCAGTTTCAATTGCTGAATCCCGGGCCCTTCCGAGGATTAGTGCCGAGTTGGCCATGGATAACAGGTTTTTACAGCCCTACTATTTTAATCAGATGTGGGCTTCGGTCCATGCCGATTGGTCGCTGGGTGACCTGATCATGAAAACAGGCCGGTCCAGCCTTCAGGATGTTGAAACACGAAAACTTGAAAGAGAACAGCACCGTCTGGAAATCATCGGCCGTTCAACCTCCCTTTACATGAGTATCCTGCAGGTAATTAAACAGATTGAAATCCTTGGAGTGAAGGTGAATTTCCTGAGGCACCACTATCAGGTATCCGAGGGAATGTGGACTGCCGGGCTGAGGTCGGAACTGGACATGCTGCAAACGGAATCCAAGATCGCCAAGCTGAAAGAAGACTCTGCCCGGCTGGCTATTGTCCTGAATGACCTGCATATAGAACTGGCTCATTTGCTCGGATGGAACCAGGCGGAGGACCTGCACCTGGCATCTTTACGTCTCGACTCCCTGACAGCCGGATCCGTACCTGACATATCCCTCCAGAACCTGGAAAACAATCCTATTCTGTCCGCTTTTGATTCCAGGTTGGCTTCGGAAAATCTCCGAATGGATGAAATTACTGCGAACCAGATCCCGTACTTTAACCTGGGAAGCGGTGTTGTGAAAGATGATGATCCCACGGGGGATGGAAACTATGTACAGATCAACGCCGGACTAACTATCCCGATCTATTCCGGAAGAACTTATACTTATCAGAAAGAGGGAAGCAAAGCCATGATGGAATCATTGCTTGCGCAACGAAACGAAGCAGAAAGAGAATTGTTGATCCATCTGCTGAAGGTTCATGATAAACTGGTCAGCACCAAAAACCTGATGGAACTTCAGCAACATCGTCTGGATATATCAGCCCGGGCTGTCGATTTTGCCGGGGTGAATTATCAGGCTGGGATTACTTCGAATATCGAATTTATTGCTTCACAGCAACAACTTACGAATACGGAGCTGGAGATTGAGGAAACGAGATTGGAATATACCATGAACCTGATTGAATTCTATATTACCAACAACCAGGTGGACCGGATTGTGGGCATGGGAAATAATCAGGTAGTAAACTAAATATCTATAAATGAGAACGTTCCGCTATTGCATATATGCCATAGGGATCCTGTTGATGGTTTCATGCAATAATCAAAAAACTTCCGAGTCGACAGAACTTCCACCCCTCGCCATTAAGGTGGAAAAGGTAGGCAGGATGGACATTTCGGACAGTATTCAAATATTCGGCGTGGTGAAA
>CAYRLP010000009.1:0-10361 GCA_964424935.1 uncultured Bacteroides sp. | reverse complement strand
TACACTGATCCGGGGTGATCGGGTGGCAGCTGGACAGGAAATCGGGACTATAATCCCTCCCGAGCTTGAAGCGCTGAATCAGGTCATCACCAAAATGAATGAACAGCAGAAATTGATCGTGGAGCATGAAATCAGGGAGATCCCTTTATACAGCCCTATTCAAGGGACAGTTCTGGAAGTTATGCAACACAACGGAGATGTGGTGCAGAAAGATGAATCCATTGTACACATAGCTGATCTGAGTCAACTGGACATCTACGGGGACGTCCCCATAACCTATCTGCCGCAGGTCAAACAATTGAGATCGCTCCGGATTATTTTCGTGGATTACCCGCATCAGCCCGTGTCTTTGCCAATAAGTGCATTTGATGGTCAGGTGGACGTGCAAAAACAGACAATCCAGATCCGACTGTCTCTGGATAATCAACGGGACGAATACAGGCCGGGAATGATGGTCAGACTTGAAATTCCGGATAAAGTTCATCGGGAAGCTATTGTTATTTCCAGGCCGGCACTGCTGGAGGAAGAGGGAATATACAGTGTTTTCGTCGTTAAGGATAACCAGGTAGAAAAAAGAGATGTTCAGATCGGGATCAAACATGATGATTATGTGGAAGTGATTTCCGGAGTGGCTGAAGGGGAGGTTGTTGCGAACCAGAAAGCCTATTCACTTACCGACGGAATGAAAGTGCAGATTCAATGAAAAAGCTTTCGCATTTTGCAGTGGAGAATAAACGGGCCATGATCTTTATGGCTTTGTTGCTCTCCCTTATCGGTGGTTACCTGATCTTCCAAACCCCAAAAGGAGTATTCCCGGATGCCACATTCCCTCGAATTGCCGTGCTGGTGGACTACGGGCTGGCTCCCATCAAGGAGATGGAAATGGAAGTTGCCAAACCCATTGAAGAGGCAGCCATGATGGTGGAAGGCGTACGAACAGTACGCAGCAGCATCAGCCGCGGATCGGCCGAGATTAATATTGACTTTCAATGGGACCAGGATATGTTCAGGGCTTATCAGCTGGTTCAGGCGCAAATAAGTGGCATACAGAGTGAATTACCACCGGGTGTCATGATCGAGGTCAGGCGTTTTACTACCAGCACCTATCCTGTTGCAGGGTATGCACTGACCTCGGATAAACTGGATCTGCTTGAACTGAGGGATGTGGCCGTATTTACTATACGTCCGCAACTGGCCAGTATCAAAGGCGTGTTCAATGTGGAAGTGATGGGAGGGCACGAAAGGGAATACTGGGTAAACCTTAACCCTCAAAAACTGGTATCCATGCAGCTGGATTACAAGGAAATTGAGGAGGCCTTAAAAAGTAAGAACAACTTGCAGTATGTGGGCCGGCTGAATGAAGCCAATAAACTTTACCTGAATATAGTCGACAATCGTTTCCTGGATATTGACGACATCAAAAATACCATTGTCTCGAGGAGGGGGGAAACACCTGTTTATCTTTCTGAAATAGCTGATGTTGAGCCAGCCGTGAAAGAAACTTTCATCAGCTGTGAGAGCAATCTCAAACCGGCTGTCCTGATCACGGTCATCAAGCAGCCGGGGACTAATGCTGTTTCGATCATGGAGGAGGTGGGCCAGAGGCTGGAAGATCTTTCCGATGTAATACCCCAGAACATTGAGCTGACAAAATGGTACGACATGACCGACTTTATCAAGTCCGCCACAAAAAGTGTAAGAGATGCCATTTTTATGGGTGCATTCCTCACCTTCCTCATTCTTCTCCTCTTTTTAAGGAGATTGAGAATTACACTGGTTACTGTGATCATCATTCCGGTAGCTTTGCTGATCACTTTTATCTTCATTAAACTTCTGGGCATGAACCTGAACCTGATGAGCCTGGGCGGACTTGCCGCAGCCATCGGGATCCTGGTGGACAATGCCATTGTAGTCGTTGAGAATATTGAACGTTACCTGGAGGAAGGCTATCTGAAAAAAGATGCTGTTGTTCAGGCCAGCGGAGAGATCATCCCTCCGTTGCTGGGAGCCACCCTGACCACCCTCGTTGTATTTGTTCCCCTGGTCTTTCTGACCGGTGTGCCCGGTATTTTTTTCCGGGCCCTGGCATCTACACTGGCCATCGCTGTGGTTGTTTCCATGATCCTGGCTGTTTTTCTGACACCCGCTCTGGCAGATGTGTTTATCTCCACGAAAAAGAAGAGGCCAGGCAGAGTCATACCAAAAATTGTCGGTGTACAACAAAAGACGCTTCGAAGGATGATCCGTCATCCCCTCATTACTTTCCTGATCGTCCTTCTTTTTGGAAGTGTGGCCGTGTTTTCATACCTGAAGATCCCGAGTGGCTTTCTTCCTGAATGGGATGAAGGGACCATTGTACATGATTACCTGGCACCCCCTGGAAGTTCCATTGAAGGAACCAAAAGTATGCTGAAAAATATCGCCGAATACATCATAACCATACCTGAAGTGGAAGGCTATTCGCTGCGTACAGGCCGGAGCCTTGCCCATCCCCGGACCCATGCCAATGACGGCGATTTTGTGATTGGCCTTAAAAAGGGGCACAAACGGTCCTCTTTCGAGATCATGGACGAACTCCGTGCGTTTGATGAGAGCAATGAACCACGTCTGGAGCCGGAAATATTCCAGGTGTTGCCTGATCGCCTGAACGATCTGAGTGGGGAAATTGCACCTCTTATTATTAAAGTTTTTGGTAAAAATCTGGATCTCATCCAGGAAACGGCACAGCAGATCTCGGATTCTCTGGAATTGATCGACGGAGCAGTCGATGTTTACAAGGGATTCAGCAGAAGCGAGCCGGAACTGACCATCAAAATTAAAGAGGAAGCCGTAACTCGGTATGGACTGTCCGTATCTGAAGTCAGCGATGCCATCCATATGGCCCTATGGGGGGATGAAGCCACACAGATGATGCAGGGATTGAAGATGATTCCGGTCCGTGTCCGTTATCCAAAACCTGACTTTGACCATGCAGAGAAAATCGAAAAACTGCCCCTGTTCCTGGCATCCATTAATCGGGTGATATATCTGGAAGAATTGGCATCCGTTGAAAAGATTCCGGGGAAAACTGACATTGAACACGAGAACCTGAGCCAGGTCATTAATATTGAAGCCCAGATCTCAAACAGGGACCTGGGCAGCATAGTATCTGATATAAAAGTGATGCTGGAGGGGATCCACCTGCCCCCCGGTGTGACAGTAGAATTGGCCGGTCAGTATAAAAGTCAGCAGCAGGCCTTTTCAGAACTTATCCTTATTCTGAGTTTTGGCATTCTGCTGATCTTTTCCATTCTGCTTTTTGAATTTCGTTCGTTTCGGACTTCAGCGGTCATACTGACCGGGACCATTCTGTCGGTCAGCGGGGTATTTCTGATGCTGTGGATCGTTAAGATCCCTCTCGATATCTCTGCTTTCATGGGGATGATCATGATCGTAGGGGTTGTGGTCAACAATGGCATCCTGCTGATTGATTATGCAGAAAAGTACCTGAAAGAGAATGAAGGAGATGTTCGAACAGCCTTGTTAACGGCAGGCAGGGTCCGTCTTCGTCCGATCCTGATGACCACCCTGGCCACCATTTTCGGTTTCCTGCCCCTGGCCCTTTCGCTGGGGGAGGGTGCAGAAATGCTTCAACCGCTGGCCATATCGATGATAGGCGGCATCAGCATCTCCATATTTCTTTCTTTGCTGGTCATACCGGGGCTCTACTGGGTGGTAAACCGGAGAAGATCTAAGCCAGTCCTGTAGAGGTCGGTAGCGGGCTACCTCACTTCAACCGGTGAGTTCGCAGTCTGCTGTGGCTCGGTTCGAACTGCTGTAAGATCATACAGGATGGTATTAGCGTTCTCCTGGCATAAATGGCCAGATTAATATGTATCTTGGATATTAAATTTCAGAAAGATGAAACACTTCATCCTGTTGTTGCTGCTACCCCTGTGCTCCCATCTCCTGGGCCAGGGTAATGAAAGAGAACCGGTCATGATGGGGACCGGCCGGATCAACATCACACCCTCCGAACCCGTCCTGATGAGCGGGTATGATGCCCGGAAAAATCCCAATACGGGGGTCCATGATGAACTGTTCGCCACGGCTCTTTGTTTCTCCCACATCCAGACAAAGGTTCTGATCATTACAACGGATGTGATCGGATTCTCCCACGCCCTGGCCGATGAGATCAACCGGGATATAAGCTCAGCCACGGGGATTGCGGCAGAGCATATCCTGCTGACCTCCGTACATAATCATGGCGGACCTTCCATCAGGACTTACTCCGATGATATACCTGTCGAAAACGAGCGGTATCTGCAAAGCCTCAGGGAAAAACTGGTAAAGGTTTCCCTGGAAGCTACCGAAACCCTCCAGCCGGTGAAAATGGGATTGGGGACTGGTTATTGTTCCATGAACATCAACAGAAGGGCAAAGTTTGCGGACGGGGGTATCTGGCTAGGAAGGAACCAGGACGGTCCCTGTGACCACGAGGTGGCAATCCTGAAATTCGAAGATATGCAGGCAGGCCTGTTGGGGCTGCATGTGAACTGGCCCTGTCACGGTACCGCCAGTGGGCAGGACAATTATCAGATCACCGGTGACTGGCCTGGTGCCACAGTCCGGTTTCTTGAGGAACACCTTGGTGGGGAACCCATGATCGGCATTTCAGCCGGTGCATCCGGGGATATCAATCCCATCTACGGGCCGGGTAACAATTTCGACGAGATCGAAGCCATCGGCTTTAACCTGGCTGAGGAGGTGATGCGAGTCATGCCGGGCATTGAGACATTTCCTGCGTACAATATCAATTCTCTTCAGAAGACGATCTTCCTGCCGGGAAAGAAACGGGGCAACAGCCGTTTCCCGCAGGTTGAATATGAAACAGGACCCGATGTGGAAATCAGGTTATCGGCTATGAAAGTAGGGAATATGGTTTTCGCCGGAATTTCCGGGGAGGTGATGACAGAAATCGGTATGGCGATCAAGGCGAAATCCCCCTATTCCAGAACTATCGTGGTCACCCATTGCAACGGTTCAAGCGGTTACATCTGCACCGATGAAGCCTACGGGGAGGGGGGGTATGAAGTGCAGGTTACCAGGCTGATGCCGGGGGCTGAAGAGGTGGTGATCCAGGAGCTTACCGCACTGATCGACCTGCTTTAGGCATAGAATATCCTTGCCTCCGGGGTCTCTGCTAAAGTATTTGGATACACATAGGCAATCAGTACTGAAAAAGAGCCGCACCGTAGTTCCAGCCTATCCCAAATGCTACCAGGACAGCAGTGTCACCCTTCTTCAACCTGTTTTGCTCGATTGCGCTTGACAGAGCGATTTGAACGGCAGGCGCCCCAGTGTTCCCGAAATTCTCGAGGCAGAAATATACTTTGCTTTCTGGTATTCCCGACAGGTCCATTCCATTCTTAATGATCCGGTATCCGGCCTGATGGGGTATGACCAGATCGATATCCTTCATGGATGCCCCCGTTTTATTCAGTAGCCCATTTAAGGCCTTTCGAAATGCCACCGGGGCAAATTCGGCTACTCTCTTTCTGTCAATAAGTAGCTTATTGTTTTCCTCAAAGTATCCGGCATCATAACCCGATCCGTCGGTCATTCTGTGAAAATCAACGAAACCCTTTTTTTCAGAAGCACTTATCAGTGTGGCCGCCGCACCGTCCCCAAAAGCCATGAACACATTTTCGTCGACCGGATCCAGAAAAGTTGAATTATTGGAGGCTCCCACGATAAGTACGTTCTTTTTAATCCCTGAACGAATCAGGCCTGTGACAATCTGAAGTGCGGAGATAAATACAACGCAACTCCCGGCCATATTGATACATTCACATTTGATTTTAAAACCTTTTTGAATGAGGGTAGCCTGAATATGTGCGGAAACCTCATAAGTTCTATTCAGTAAATCAGACTTGTCCCTGATGGTTGGAGGGACCTCGGTATAGAAGATCAACATATCAATTGCCGCGGGATCAATTCCGGAACGAACTATCGTCTCTGAACACGCATCGGAAGCCATACTATCCAGGGACTCATGGTCATCCATATAGTACCTCTGTTTGATCCCTGTCAATCTTTCAATGATGCCATGTTTCAGTGCAAGCCTCTCCTCGATCTCCATATTGGAAACGATCCTTCCTGGTTTTTGAAGGCATGAACTTGAAATAGCTGCCTGTGTTATAACTGTTTACCAGCGATATGATTATTACCTTCAATTTAAGATATTCCGGGTGAAAATCACTAACTTTCATATGAGAATAATCCAAATAAATGGAGCCTTCAATTGAAACCCAGCTGGTCCGTTTCTCCAATAAGCATCTTCCTCCCTCTCTTACCCGGTTCTTAAAGTTTTCTTTCTTCCTGAAGATCCTTTCAAACATGTTTTGTTTTGAAAGGATAGTAAGGCTTAGGGATACCTACAGGGATACAACCAATATGGATCTGATCAACGCATTGATCAAAGAGATTGGCCTTTCGGTCGTATATAAGAACGTTGAAAAAATACCTTCTGCCGGAAGGCTCCTGGTGGTGTCCAATCATCCACTGGCCGGTGCCGACTGGATGCTGATCCTGCAATGCCTGAACAAGGTCCGCCAGGATATCAAGGTGGTCATTAATATGGATGTTCACACATTGATTGAAAACCTTCGAGATCTTTTCATCCCTGTAGATACATATGCGAAATTCGATGAAGGGGCCAGGAAAATGATCGGGAAAAGCCTGGAAAAGGAGGAAGCAGTATTGCTTTTCCCATCCGGGGGAATATCCATAATGACCTTACGGGGGATCAGGGACAGGAAATGGAAGAAGGGAGTGATCCATTTTTCAAGGGATTATCAGGCAGACATATTGCCCGTGTATATCGGGGGCCGATTCAGCTGGATATATTACCTGTACCCGATCAGGTTGAGAAGACTTTTGATGGTAAGGCAATCATTATCCCCCAGGAAGCAGACTATACAGGTGATTATACGTGATCCGATATCCCATATGGAAATGTGGGGCAGTACGGATTTTTCCGAACTAACCTCACAGCTGAGGGAGAGGGTGTACCGGTTAAGGTTATCCATTAAAAAAACTAACCCACTGAATATCAGCGGGCTAATATAATCATTTGAGGTCGGTAGAGGATGGATTGATAAATGATCTGAATTTCAATAAACCGAGTTGGTAGAGTTTATCCGTACGGATAACTGACAACAGTAGCATCCTTGATTTTCAAAGATGTATCTTAGAATCCCGCTGCAGGTACTCCTCCTGCCAGATCCTGTTGGTAAGTTGTTCCAGGTCTTCCTCCAGCCGGATCAGGGTCTCTTCAATGGCTTGGTTCTTTAGTATTTGTTCTGCCTGTTCGTTTTCTGGTTTTGCCTTTTCACTCAGTATATTGTCTTTGAAATATTTGAAATGATCCCTGATGGAACAGGGCATCAGGATATTTTCCTTGTCCGGATTACAATAACCGTATGATTTTTGCCATTCCCTGCCATTTTTGAAGAGAGGAGCCTGCATGGCATCGCCCAGGGTCCTACCGCTCTTATAAATATCATAGACGGTCTCTTCATAAAAGGGTACAAATACGCAGGGCATGATCTTTCCGTCCCAGTCGATATAGAAATATCCGTTCCACCTGCCATAGGCTATGCAACCCTCTACAATGGCAGCGCTGTTCCAGAAATCTGCAATGCAATATTTTCGATCAGTTAGCATCTTCTCCCATATCCTGTAAAGATCAAACCGTTGTTTTGAGTTTATCAGGAGAGGCAGGGTATCCTGTGCGCGTCCAATGGGCATAAGTTGAAACATCCACAAGTAAGTGGCTCCCAGTTCTTCAAAGAGGTAATCATAGATTTCCGTATTCAGAAAGACTTCCACGTTCCTGGTGGTGATGGTGGAAGAAATCCCAAATGGGACTCCAAATTCCTTCAGATTTTCGATGTTTTTCAAAAGCTTGTTATGGGTGCCTATGCCCCGTCTTTCATCGGTTTGTTCTTTCCAGCCTTCAATGGAGATGGCGGGGGTTACATTTCCCAGTTCTGCCAGTTTTTCACAATTCTTTTCATTCAGAAGTGTGCCATTGGTATACACCAGGAAATAGCGGTTTTTAAACTGTGCAAACAGGTCAAATATGGTTTTATCCCTGTCCCTGTACATAAAAGGCTCACCTCCGCTAATGGTAACAAAGCGGTTTGCCATATTATCATGAATATCATTCAGGATGCGCTCCAGCATCTCATAAGGCAAATGGGACATGGTTTTTTCATCGGAACTGGAATAACAACCCAGACAGTTCAGGTTGCAGACCTGGGTGGGCGAAAGGGTTATATACATAGGTGGGTAAGAACCAAATTTTTGTTTATACGTCTCCTGTGTCCCATTGAGCCGTTTACTTCTATTCACAACAAACTTACCTCCGGTTAAAGAGCTGACCGCCTTAAGAAGCACCTCCTTTTTTATAATCTTACGTTCAAGATTGACGCATACCCGGTCAAACAATGCAGTATACCACTGATACCATTTTTCAATAAAAGCGTCAAGTGTGTCTCTGGGGTGTTCCTTTAATCTCTTCCTTGCCTCACGGATAACCACTTTTTTGAGGTGAGATCTGAGTTTTTTACTCCCAATAGCAGCACTCATTGACTTTTTTAGAATGGTCTCTTTCATGGCTTTAAAGGGTTTAGAGACTTTAAAGAGAAAGTCAATGCAACAATACGATACTAAAGGCAAGTTATGAAAAAAGAAGGCCTGAGTCCAGTGATTTACAGCTAAATATCTGATTTCCTCCGAAGATCTATCTGGTAGGCTGCACCCTATTCGATCCCGTCGGCCTGTATCCCATTCTTGGTTTTAATGGCAATAGTCGCATGCAGGTTATCAGTTAAGCGGTACCTGCCTCCTGCCCTGGCATATTACCATCCCCGGTCAAAGGAACTCTGCCTGAAATAGGAGCCCAGATTAAACAAAAGTGTAAATCGGTCCACAATAAAATGATATCCTATTTACCATGATTTAATTTGTTCCATGACACCCAACGTTATGCACATGCTCCTTTTGATATGGCGCGATAATTTGTTTTTCTGATCTGCCATACTGCTCATGAATATTTTAAAAGTTTTTAGTAAGCTGAAATCTGAAAGAATCGGTTTAATACTTATTGTATCAATTACGCTGTATTGTATATATGTTTACTCTAAGAGTAAACCTGAATTCCTCAAATCTCTGCTCAAGCTTCGAATTTTTAATATTCCACGTTAAATCAAGTAATAATCCGTGAAGAACCCAGTGGTGTAGCCTGTACCACGCCAAACTGTCCGAAATCCCAGTAGGTCAACTATCTGCGGGGATTTTCTTTTAAGGGTTGACGATAGCGTTGGTGCTTTTGAAGATTTGATCATAAATAGAGCGGTGTTACTTGGATCTCAACGATCCGATCAGGTCAACAGCCAGCAATAGATTATATGTCTTCATATCTCAACTTTTTGTATAGTATCATAGTGGAGAAAACTGCTATTCCCAAAAACAATATCATGCCTATCAGGTAAATAACCATAAAATCATACTGTTTCAAAATTATGCCAAACAGCAATGTCCCTAATCCACCGCCAATGGTCATGTTAAAAGAAGCAAGCGACATTACAGTACCACGTTTTTGGGGGAAGCTGCTCTGTGCTAAGGCCACAAGCATGGGTTGTATTAATGTAAAAGCTAAACCAAACCCGAATAATGAAATTGGGAACAAATATATATTTGGGATAAATGTCAAAAGCAATAGTGAAATCGCACCAATTCCCGAGGCCACCATAAAATAGTTATTTTTCATCCGTTCTTTAAGCCGGGGAGCTATTCTTCCGCCAAATAAACTCCCAACTCCGTAAAAAGCTAAAATTAATCCAACATGAAATACTGAAATACCCAAGCTTTGTTCAGTATACTTTCCTGTGTAAGTAAATAAACCTAAAACCGTCACACCCAGCAAACTCATAATCGTTACTGTCCTTATAAGCTCTTTATTGGAAAAGGCTTCTACATAGGCATTTTTGATAGTCAGGTTCTTATCTCCTTTGAACTCCATACGGATTAATGTTATTATTAAAACTGACATTATAAGTTCAAAAATACCATAGGTAAAATAGACAAAACGCCATGAACCAAAATAAGAAAGAGCTCCACCAATTACCGGTGCAACAGCACCTCCAAAAAACATTAGTGCCATTGTTCTGCTTAATGAAGAATGCAGTTGCTTGGGATTATCTCCAGACAAATCTCCTATAAGTGCCATACTAACGGGCATAATTGCAGAGGCGAAAGCACCATTTACAGCACGAAAAACACATAGGCTAAATAAATCCGGAGCTATGCCGCTA
>CAYRLP010000008.1:10139-15642 GCA_964424935.1 uncultured Bacteroides sp. | reverse complement strand
TCCGTGCACTACCCGATGAGTGAGAATAAAGGCTTTTTTCAAAAGGTATACGAAGTGACCCGGATGATTCCGTACGGCAGAGTAACCTCTTACGGGGCCATTGCCAGATACCTGGGATCTCCGGGTGCTGCCAGGATGGTGGGCTGGGCCATGAACCAGAGTCATACTGCTTCTCCGTATGTACCAGCACACCGGGTGGTAAACCGGGTAGGACTGCTCACCGGCAAACATCACTTTGAGGGAAGCGAACTGATGCAGGAGTTGCTCGAAAACGAGGGTGCCATCATTGAGAATAACCGCATCCTGAATCTGGATGAAATGTTCTGGGATCCTGTTGAGGAACTGGGCCTATAGCTACTTAATCTAAATAAAAAAAGTTATCTTTAGCAACAAATTCCAAGTGATTTATGGAGTTACCAAAGGAAAAAATCCTGGAAGTCCTGGAGAAGATTCGCCATCCTGAAACAAAGAAGGGTCTGGTTTCCTCAGGTATGGTCCACGATGTAAGCTACCGCGAGGGAGAACTCTGGATCGGTCTTCAGTTCAGCAGGGCCAATGATCCCTTCGTGGAATCCCTGAAAAAGGCCAGTATGCGGACCGTCAATGGAAGCTTTGGTGATGGAACCCTGCTTCCGGGCCATATCCAGGTTCTGGTTCCGGAGCCGCCTTCAAAGAGGGAGATTCTTCCCCATGTGAAAAATATTGTTGCAATAGCCTCCGGGAAGGGAGGTGTGGGTAAATCAACGGTAGCGGTCAACCTGGCTGTGGCTCTTGCACAATCCGGCAAACAGGTCGGATTAATTGACGCCGATGTGTACGGACCGTCCATTCCCAAGATGTTTGATTTGGAGGGGGAGCGTCCTTCAGCCCGCTCGGAAGATGGTGTGGAATGGATCATCCCCATTGAAAAGTACGGAGTCAAATTATTGTCGGTTGGACTATTTGTAAGACCGGAGGATGCGGTTATATGGCGCGGACCCATGGCTACCAGCGCGTTGAAGCAGCTGATTTCACAAGGCGACTGGGGAGAACTGGACTACCTGCTGATCGATCTCCCCCCGGGTACCGGTGATGTACACCTGACCATGGTACAGGAAGTACCCGTTACAGGAGTGATCATTGTCAGCACCCCGCAGGATGTGGCACTGGCCGATGTGATCAAAGGAATCAACATGTTCGCCGGGGATAAGATCAATGTCCCAGTTCTGGGTCTGGTAGAGAACATGTCCTGGTTTACCCCCGAGGAGTTACCCGATCACCGGTATTATATTTTTGGAAAGGACGGGTGTAAAAAACTGGCCGAGAAAATGGGGATCCCCCTGCTGGGACAGGTTCCCATTGTCCAGGGAATCAGGGAATCAGGAGATTCAGGGAGACCCATTGCTGTTTCATCTGAAGATCCGTCAGGTTCAGCATTCAGTGAGCTCTCCCGGGCAGTTATTCAGGCTATAGAAAAGCGTAATACGCAACAGCCGCCTACAAAAAAAGTAGAGATTACCACAAAATAGGAAGCACATAGTGAATTATGGAAACGATAAAAGAACGCGTTGAAAAAGCACTGGAAAAGATCAGGCCTTACCTGGTTGCAGACGGAGGTGATATCGCTATGGTGGACATCACAGATGACATGGTGGTCAAGGTCGAGATGAAAGGGGCATGCCACGGGTGCCCGTTCAGTTTGCAGACTCTGAAAGCCGGGGTGGAAATTGCTATTAAAAAAGAGGTGCCAGAAATTAAACAGGTAGTGAATGTTAACGAGTAGCACCTTTTTTCCCGGACGGATAAAATAACTTTTTTCAAAACCAGTTAATACTTTGTAAGAAGCTTACAGAAACGCATCTTAATTGGTCAGAATTGCATTCCCGGAAGACCATATACTGGGTAATAGGTGCCCACCTTGTTCTCTACGGCCTCCTGTCATGCTCTGTGGAGAAGAACACCTCCCTTTCCAGAAACTACCACAACCTCACCTCTCATTACAATATTTATTTCAATGGGAATGAAAGTTATAAACGGGGCATTGAAAAAGCCAACAATGCGGTGAGGAACGATTACAACCGGATTCTGGATCTGTTCTTATACGAAGATGAAGGGGTGAATGCAGCCGTTTCAAGCGATATGAAGCGTGCCATCGATAAGGCAACTAAAGTGATTACCTTTCATTCCATCACTGCCAAACCCAAAGTAAAGGAGGGCAACCAGTCTGAAAAGGAGCAAGCGTTTTATAACAAGAACGAATACAACAAATGGGTCGACGATTCCTACATGTTGATGGGGAAAGCTTACATGTACCAGGGAGAATATTTCCTGGCTTCGGAAACATTCAAGCACATACTGGTTACCTTTCCCGATGAAGAGATACGCTATCTGGCGATGATCTGGCTGAGCCGTGCCTACATCATGATCGGGGAGGACGCTGAGGCCGAACGGATCCTGGTTACGCTGGCAGATGAGGAGAATCTTCCCAAGGACTACCTCAGGGCTTACCAATCCACCAGGTCCCGGCTCCATCTGAAAAACCAGGAATATTTGGAAGCCGCCAGGTACCTGGAACAGACCCTGAAACAGAAGGGGGGATCCAAGGAAGACAAGATCAGGTATACCTATATCCTGGCGCAGCTTTATGAAGAATCCGGACAAAATAGCCAGGCCCTGGAAAAATATAAACAGGTCACCAGATTTAATCCCCCCTACGAGATGGCATTTAATGCCCGGGTAAGCATGGCTGAAGTGCATGAAACAGGAGAAGCAAGCAGCGGGGATCTGAAGAAATTGCTGAATAAAATGCTTAAAGATTCGAAGAACCGGGAATACAGGGATCAGATCTATTTTGCGCTTGGGAACATTTCCATGGAGGAGGGTGACAGGGAAAAAGCCATAGAGTATTATCAGTTGTCGGTTTCAACCAGCATCCAGAATCAGTACCAGAAAGGGTTCTCCGCGCTGACCCTGGCTGAGATTTATTACGATACTCCGGACTATATTCTTTCAGCGGCCTACTATGATTCTGCAGTCTCCTTCCTGGACCGGGATTATCCGGGTTATGCCGGGCTGGCATCGTTATCAGCGAGTCTGGGGGACCTGGTATCCAATATCTCTACCTTTGAGCTGGAAGACAGTGTGCAGATGCTGGCTGCCCTGCCCGAAGAGCAACGTCTGGCAATTATTGACGGGATCATCGAACAGGTACGGGAAGACGAAGAAGAAGCACGTCTGGCCGAGCAGCAGGCCATGCAGGAAAGGGCGTTTAACCAGACCATGTTGTATAGCGGGAACCAGACAACCGGGGGAAGGGGTGAGCAGGCAAGCGGACAATGGTATTTCTATAACCTGAATGCCAAAAGTTTTGGTCAGCCTGAATTCAGGATGAAATGGGGTGATCGGGTCCTGGAGGACAACTGGCGCAGGAAAAACAAGCGAACACTTTCCCAGATAACTCAACCTGAGGGAAGTACAGGGGACACCCTGAACGGGGGAGGCAGCATTTCGGTCCTGGACAATAAAACGAGGGAGTATTACCTGGTTCATATCCCGTTGACCGATTCAGCCATGGAAATATCGGACCAGCGGCTGGAAAGTGCACTGTACAACATGGGGGTGATCTACAAAGAGCGACTGCTTGATTATGATGAATCCATAATTGCTTTCAAAGAACTAATCAAGCGTTATCCGGAGTCGGAGTACGGGCCGTCGGCCAATTACTATCTGTACGAATTATATAACAATATACAGAAGCCTGACGAAGCCCAATTTTATGCGGGCCAGCTGGCGGAACTTTATCCGGAATCCCATTATGCTATGCTGCTGAACAATCCCAATTACCTTAAGGAACTGGAAGAGCAGGAGATGAAGGTGGTTCGAGACTATGAAAGTATCTATGAACGATATCAGCAGCAGGACTATGCCGGGGTGATCGACGCAGCCGACCGTGCCCTTCTTGAGTACAGCGACGATCCCCTGACTCCCAAGTTCCAGTACATCAAGGCTATGGCGATGGGAGCCCTGCATGGGAAAGAGGCGATGAAAGTAGCACTGGATACCCTGATTGCACAGCATCCATCCACCGAGGAGGCAATGCAGGCCCAGGAAATCATCGATTACATGTACGTGGAATTTCCCGAAATCAGGGCAGCAGACCAGGCTGCTGCAGCCGAGGAGATTTATGCGCTGGTGGATTCCTCCCAGGAACACTATTTTATACTGGCTGTCCACACCGGCCAGGATGTGAACCAGGTAAGCTTCAACCTGTTAAATTACAATCTGGACAATTACAACCAGTATGATCTTTCCATCAGTCAGATTCCCATGACAGATTCGTTCAATACCCTGGTAGTAAGCAGATTCAATAGTGCAGAGGGCGCCTCGAGATATCTGCAGGATATCCGGCAGAACAGCAATACCATCCTGGCCGGAATCGATGAATCCCAGTACAGGATCATGATCATTTCCATGGACAACTATCAAATTCTTTCGGAGGCCAAGGAACTTACGCCCTATTACCTGTTTTTTACGAATCACTATTTATTGCAGGAGTAATGGGCAGACAGATACATATTCTCTGGACCGATGATGAAATAGATCTCCTGAGACCATATATTCTTTTTTTAGAGGAGCGGGATTACAAGGTAAGCACGGCAGCCAACGGCAGTGATGCCCTGAATCTGGTGGAGGACAATGATTATGACCTGATCTTTCTGGATGAGAACATGCCGGGAATATCCGGACTGGAGACCCTGGAACGGATCAAGCGCATTGCTCCTGCCACACCGGTAGTGATGATTACGAAGAGTGAGGAAGAGGACATCATGGATGAGGCACTGGGCAGCAAGATTTCGGATTACCTGATCAAACCGTTGAATCCCAAACAGATTTTACTGAGCATCAAAAAGAATATTGACTCCAAGCGGCTGGTTACGGAGAAAACCACATCCAGTTACCAGTCCCAGTTCGGCCAGCTGGGTATGGAAATCAATACGGCTTCTTCCTTTGAAGACTGGACGTCGATCTATTCAAGGCTGGTGTTCTGGGAACATGAATTTGACGTCAGTGGATCCGGGGGCATGGAGGAGGTCCTGCAGATGCAGAAAACGGAAGCCAATAAGGAATTTGCCAGATATATTTGCAAGAATTATGAAGCCTGGTTTGCCGGGGAGGGCCGGGATCAACCCCTTCTTTCCCCGGGTGTATTCCGGAACAAGGTGTTTCCCAAGCTGGACAAGGGAAAAGTCATGGTGGTTCTTATCGATAATCTGCGCTATGATCAATGGAAGATCATTGAGCAGGAGATGAGCGATCTCTACAGGACCGAAGAGGAGGTCCTGTTTTCAAGCATTTTGCCAACGGCAACCCAGTATGCCAGAAATGCCATGTTTTCCGGGATGATGCCGGGTGAAATTCAAAGGCAGTATCCGGATCTCTGGGTGGATGAAAACGAAGAAGGAAGCAAGAATGCCCATGAGGAGGAACTTTGCCGGTTACAGATGCAGAAACTGGGCATAGATGC
>CAYRLP010000008.1:0-10129 GCA_964424935.1 uncultured Bacteroides sp. | reverse complement strand
CTACCTGGACCTGCTTAATTTCGATCTGAATGTGCTGGTATACAATTTTGTGGATATGCTATCGCATGCGCGGACCGAGATGGAGATGATCAGGGAGCTGGCCTATGACGAGTCCTCCTACCGGTCGCTGGTAAAAAGCTGGTTCCAGCACTCATACCTCTATGACCTCCTGAAACAGCTTACCGGACACAATATCACCCTGATTATAACCACAGATCACGGGGCGGTCAGGGTCAATGATCCGCTGAAGGTGATCGGTGACCGGCAGACCTCGGTGAATCTGCGTTACAAACAGGGCAAGAACCTGAATTACAATGAAAAACAGGTATTTGAAATACTTCAGCCGGAGCGGGTTCATCTGCCCAGGACCAACCTGACAACCCGGTACATTTTTGCCATGAACAACGATTATCTGGTTTATCCCAATAATTACAACCATTTTGTCAATCTGTACAGGAACACATTTCAGCATGGTGGAATCTCCCTGGAGGAAATGCTGATCCCCCTTTCTGTCTTATCGCCGGTCAGCTGATATGAGAACCATCACCATTTCAACCCTGCAGGAGTTGGACCTTGCCGCCTCCCGATTCCTGGAAATGGCAGGAGAATACAGAGTCCTGGCCTTCTCCGGAGAACTGGGGGCCGGTAAAACCACTTTCATTCAGGCCCTTTGCAGGAGACTCGGGGTGAAAACTGAAGTAAACAGCCCTACCTTTTCCCTGGTCAATGAGTACTATACTGAGGAGGGGGAGTCCATTTTTCATATAGATCTCTACCGCATCGAATCCCTCGAAGAGCTTTACGATTTAGGTTATGAAGAGTACTTTTATTCAGGATCCCTGTGCATGATTGAGTGGCCTGAAAAGGCCAGAAGCCTCATCCCGGCAGATGCACTATGGGTTCAGATTGACATTGGTGAAAATGGGGCCAGAATCCTGCAATTCTAATCTTCTGTTCCGGTAAATATTGACATTCCTGACGAATTATCTTATTTTAGGCTACCCGACTAACTAATGAAACCATGGAAAACAAAGGACCATCCGCATTCAATATCCGCAAAGAGGGCCTGATGCCACAGGAGGAAATGCTGGAGGTAGGGAACAAGCATAAAAGCATTAAGATTGGGATCCCTTCGGAAGATCATCAGGTGGAGAGCCGGGTTCCTTTGACTCCCGAAGCGGTGGAGATACTGACCGGTTACGGACACGAGGTGATGCTTGAAGCAGGTGCTGGTAAAGCGGCCAATTACCTGGATACGGATTATTCGGAACGGGGCGGAATGATCTGCGAAAACCGTCAGGATGTTTTCCGGGAGAGTGATGTGATTCTTAAGATTAATCCTCCGACCGGGGAGGAAATCGATTGGATGAAAGAACGGCAGATTCTGCTTTCCTCCTTTCAGGTCTTTACACATTGCAAGGATGATTACATCAGAGCCTTGATGAAAAAAAGGGTGACTGCCATTGCGTTTGAAAAGATTCAGGACGAACACAACTGTTATCCCGCTGTACGAAGCATGAGCGCCATTGCAGGTACCACAAGTATCCTGATTGCGGCCGAATACCTGAGCAACCAGCGTGGCGGCAAAGGAGTGATGCTCGGGGGGGTGACCGGGATTACCCCCACGGAAGTGGTGATCCTGGGAGCAGGAACAGTTGCGGAGCATGCTGTCCGGGCAGCCATGGGTGTGGGATCGGAAATCAAAGTATTCGATCACTCCGTTCATCGCTTACGCAGGCTGCAGGCAGCCATCGGACAGCAGATTCCCACCTCCATCTTTCACCCGAAAGTCATACAGAAGGCACTCCGATCTGCCGATGTGGTGATTGGTGCCATCAGGCGGGAAGAAGGTCAGCCTGAATATTTTATCACGGAGGAGATGGTAAAGGAGATGAAAAAGGGATCGGTTATTATCGACATCAGCATTGATCGCGGTGGCTCCATTGAGACTTCAGAACTCCGAACCCAGGTGGATCCGGTGTTTGTCAAGCACGGGGTGATTCACTACTGTGTACCGAATATTCCCTCCCGGGTGGCACGAACCGCCTCCATCGCCATAAGCAATGTCTTTGCCCCTTTGATCCTGGGGCTTGGTGAATGGGGAGCGACGGGAAGACATTTAAAAGAGAATGTGGGACTCCGGAAAGGGGTCTATATCTATAACGGTATTCTGACCAGCGAATCCATTGGTCAGAAACTTGGAATTCCATCTAAGGATATTGATTTGTTGATGGCAGCGTTTTAATTTAAAAGAAAGGAGAAGAAAATGAGTTGGAGATATGTGTTGTTGTTTGTGTTGGCGGTCACATCAACAGGGTGCAAGATGTTGTTTGGACCGGACAGAAATGGAGAATTCAGACTGAGTTCAGAGAAGTTTTTAGAGACGGATGTCTACTACCAGTTTGGATACTCGTATGAAGACAGTGAGTTTTACAGGTTCCCTTACGAGAAGGACCCCACGCCTGATATCATAAACGAAGGATTCAGGGTACTGCAAGGAGGTGAGACCATAGAGCTGCCCGGATTTAACAGTCCGGAGAGCACCAATGGATTTGCCCTGGTGGGAGATTTTGATAATCTGGAGGACGCTAAGGATTTCTTTAACGGGTATCACAAGGTGGAGGCCGGGCTTCAGTTTATCGTTATGAGTGACACTGTGGAGGCGAACCAGGTGTGGATCCAGAAAACTTCTGCGGGGAATTTTGTAAAACTGCTGGTGAAGGAGGCCAGCTCTCTGGAAGGGGAAGGAGGCAACAAGTACAGTGAAGTACTCCTGAAGTATACTTATCAGCCCAATGGTTCCAGGGAATTCCCGGATTGATCTCCCATGTTTTTTCTATATTAGGGCATGAATTTTGCCCTCATTGGATTCATTTTATACCTGGTTATCATCCTGGTGGTCGGATTCATTACCTACCACATTAACAAATCCCACAAAGACTTTTTTATTGCAGGACGGAAACTGAACCCGTGGGTGGTTGCCTTTTCCGAACGTGCCTCCGGAGAAAGTGCCTGGCTGTTACTGGGCCTGCCGGGAGCTGCCTTTGCTTCCGGGCTCATGGAATTCTGGACCGCACTGGGGTGTGTCACGGGAATCATTTTTTATTGGTTTTTTATAGCACGGGCCCTGCGGGAAGAAACCGAAAGGCTTGGAGCCATCACGCTTCCGACCTTTCTGGCGGCCAGGTTTGACAGGGGTCAGGCAACCATCCGGGTGATGGCTACCTTCATCATTATCTTTTTTTTCATTTTTTATCTCTCTGCCCAGTTTAACGGAGCCGGCAAAATACTTAATGTCACCTTCGGGCTGAAGCAGTCCACCGGCATGATTATCGGGGCAGCAGTGATCATCTTTTATACCATGATGGGGGGATTTTTTGCGGTGGCCTGGACCGATATGGTTCAGGGCATTATTATGATCGGTACCCTGGTGGTCCTGCCCCTGGTAGGGCTGGTGGAACTGAAAGAAATTCATGAGGGGACTCATGAACTGGCAAACATTGTATCCAGTGATGGTGCCCCCCTACTTTCATGGACCGGCGGAATGACCGGATGGGCCGCAGCGGCCATGATCATCAGCGGATTGAGCTGGGCCCTGGGATACATGGGCCAGCCACACCTGCTTACCCGCTTCATGGCTATCAACCACTCTACCAAAATCAGAATATCCAGGCGCATAGCCATTGCCTGGGTCCTCCCGGCCTTTGCAGGTGCCCTCCTGCTGGGAATCATCGGGGCCGGCCTGTATGAACAGGGAATGTTTGACGATATTGAGAAGGTCATGCCCCATCTGGCCAACGAGCTGCTGCCGGCATGGCTGGCCGGAATTTTTGTGAGCGGTGCCATTGCCGCCATGATGTCCACCGCCGACAGTCAGCTCCTGGTGATCAGTTCATCCATCATAGAGGACCTGTTCCACCAGACCCTGGGGAGGGATGTGGGAGATAGGGCGCTGTTAAAAATCAGTCGGTGGATCACCATCGCTGTAGGACTGATCGGCTTCATCATTGCCATGACCTCTGATAAGCTGATATTCTCCATGGTCTCTTATGCATGGGCCGGACTGGGGTCCTCGTTCGGACCGTTGATGTTGCTGATGCTTACATGGAAACGGGTGACCTGGCAGGGAACTTTAGCCGGACTGATCACCGGATTTGTCAGCACCGTGATCTGGTCCGAGCTGAGCATGCTTGATGCGGTTATCAGCGTCCGCTTCACATCCTGGGTGCTGGCCTTTATTGCCGTTTGGCTGGTGAGTCTTATTACCAGAAATAAAACCTGACCCCCCTCCATGAGGTTCCTATATGATACTGGACTCCGCATCTACTGGCTGATGGCCAGGATCGCTTCCCTTTGGAACCGGAAGGCAAAATTATGGGTGCAGGGCAGACAACACTGGTATGAAAGGATGGGAGAGGCCCTGGACCGGAACGCGGAAGTGATCTGGTTTCATTGCGCATCCCTGGGGGAATTTGAACAGGGTCGTCCCGTGATGGAAGAAATCAGGAAGCGTTTCCCGGATCATAAAATCCTGCTGACCTTCTTTTCACCATCCGGTTATGAGAAACGAAAAAACTACCAGGGGGCCGATTACGTGATGTATCTGCCCCTGGACACCAGGCGAAATGCGAAGAAGATCCTGGACTATCTTTCCATCCGGATGGTTTTCTTTATCAAGTATGAGTTCTGGTACCATTACCTGAGGCAATTAAATAAGAAAGGAGTGTCCGTGTACCTGGCCTCCGGGAATTTCAGGCCCGGCCAGCTCTTCTTCAAGTGGTACGGGAGCTGGTACCGCCGGTTTCTGGGGCTTTTCACACATCTTTTTGTACAGAATGAGGAATCAAAGAAGCTACTTGCAGGGATCCATTGCGGGCGTGTGAGCGTGGCCGGGGATACCCGTTTTGACCGTGTGCACAAGCTCCTCAACACGCCCTTTGAACACCCGGCCCTGAAACATTTTAGCAGGGACTCCAGGATCATTGTAGCCGGCAGCACCTGGGAGAAGGATGAGGCGCTCCTGGCAAAGGTATTCGATCAGCTTCCGGACGATCTTTACTGGATCATAGCCCCTCATGAACTGAGCCCTGGTCATATCCGCAGCCTCCGGGATCGTTTTCCGGAGAGTGTTCTATTTACGGAGCTGGAAGAGGAGATTCCTTCCGGAACAAGGGTGATCCTGGTGGACACCATCGGGAAACTCTCCTACCTCTACAGGTATGGAACTCTGGCCTATATCGGGGGCGGCTTTGGCAAGGGCATTCACAACATCCTGGAGGCGGCCACCTATGGATTGCCTGTGATTTTCGGCCCGGCGCATCAAAAATTTGCAGAGGCTGTCGAACTTATCTCCCAGGGAGGTGCCTTTCCAGTTGAGGATGAAGGAAGGTTGTTATCCACCATTCATCAACAGCTGGAGAATCCAAACCTGTTGAAAACCACTTCCCGGATCGCCGCAGACTATGTATCCAAAAGGGTTGGAGCCACATCGGCAATTGTAGAAAAAGTGTGCATAAAATCCGAGACGAATCTGCCCTAAAGTATTGTTCCGAGGAGCTTATTCTTTCTAATTTCAGATTACTGAAAATCGAATGAAAATCTCAACTTTTTCTTAACCGATATTTATTGCGATCCTAATAGGGATCTCATATATTCACATTCCGCATAAAATTTAATATTTCTGAAAAATTAGCATAAACCTAAAATTACTTGATCTATGAAATTTTCAATTTTTAAAGCTTTAACCATACTGCTGCTGGCAGTGTTCGTGCTGCCTGTTCGGGGACAGAACATAAGTGAAGTCTCCGGCGTGGTAACTGATCCTGAAGGCGTCCCCCAGGTGGGAGCCAGCATATATCTCAAGGGTACCACGGCGGGCACGATAAGCAACCTGGATGGGAAATTTACCCTGAAGACCAGGTTGACAGGCGCTCAGACCCTGGTAATCTCTTCCCTCGGAAAGCTTCCTGTGCAGAAAAATGTGGAATTATCCGCCGGCCAGGGGAACGTAGAAACCGTGATCCTCGAAAGCGATGCCGTCGGGCTCGCTGAGGTTTCGGTGTTTGCGAACATCGCCATTGACCGGAAAACCCCGGTTCCCGTTTCTAACATCAAACCGGCCCAGATCGTGGAACAGCTGGGTACGCAGGAGTTCCCCGAGATCCTCAAATCGACCCCTGGCGTATATGCCACCAAACAGGGTGGTGCCTTCGGTGATTCCAGGATCAATATCAGGGGATTCAACGCTCGCAACTCGGCAACCATGATCAACGGGGTACCCGTGAACGACATGGAGAACGGCTGGGTATACTGGTCCAACTGGGCGGGCCTTTCCGATGTGACCCGTACCATGCAGGTGCAGCGCGGCCTCGGAGCAGCAAAGATCGCCATCCCATCCGTCGGGGGAACCATCAACGTATTGACCAAGACCACCGATGCCGAAGCAGGCGGGAATGTATTATATGCTGTGGGGAACGACGGCTACCAGAAAATAGGACTGACCCTTTCCACCGGTCTTACCGACAACAACTGGGCGACCACTGTATCTCTGGCCAAGTCCAGCGGGGACGGGTATGTGGACGGGACCAAATTCGAATCTTTCTCCTATTATCTGAACATCTCCAAGATCGTGAACGACAACCACAGGCTGGCCTTCTCAATCTTCGGAGCACCCCAGTGGCATGGACAGCGTTCCAGCTCAATGCGCATTGACGAGTACATGGATCCCAAGATCAATAGCATCCGCTATAACCAGGACTGGGGCTACAAGAACGGCCAGGAATTTTACATCAGGAAGAACTACTACCACAAACCCATGGCAATCCTGAACCACTTCTGGGATGTGAACGAAAAGCTGAACATACTTACGGCAGCCTATCTGTCCATAGGTACCGGTGGAGGGACCGGCCCCTACGGAGCCAACAAATTCTATGATCCCAATTACCTGAGGGAGAACCAGCCGGATATCGACCTGATCGTGGACGAGAACATCGCCAACGGAGCGGGGGGATCGACCACCATACTGCGCTCGTCCGTAAACAACCATTTCTGGACAGGACTGCTTACCAACGCCAACTACGATGCCACTGACTGGCTGACAGTGTCCGGAGGGATCGATCTCCGTTATTATAAAGGGGAACACTACCGCAAAGTAGTGGACCTGCTGGGAGGCGACTATATCCTGGATCCCGGGGTGGATGTCAACGATCCCAACAAGGTGGCCTATGTGGGCGACAAGATCGCTTACTGGGACGACGGCCTCGTGCTCTGGGAAGGGGTCTTTGGCCAGGCTGAAGCCATATTCGGCGATCTGACTGCCTTTGTGTCCGCTTCTGCGAACAACAAGTCCTACAGCCGCGTGGAATACTTCCTGGAACAGAACCGCGATTATATCGGGGCCCAGGCTCCTTGGTACAATTACTTCGGTTTCAGCGGGAAAGGCGGGGCCAACTATAACCTGAGTGACAACCACAACGTGTTCGTCAACGCCGGGTACTTTGAGAACCAGCCCGATTTCCGCAGCGTGTTCTATAATTATACCAACGACGCCAACCCCGATGCCCCCAACGAAAAAGTGACCTCTTTCGAAGTGGGTTACGGTTTCCGAAGCGGCATCCTTTCGGCTAATCTGAACGGATATTACACTACCTGGAAGGATAAATCGAGGGTATTCGGTTATCAGGACAACGGGGTCGACAAGTTTGTCAACATGACCGGGATCAATGCCAGGCACATGGGACTGGAGCTTGATTTCATCCTGAAGCCTGTCAATAAGCTGGACATCAACGGGATGGTATCCCTGGGTGACTGGAGATGGATGAACGATCTTATCGATGTCCAGTTCTTCGACGATAACAACAACCTGATCACCACCCAGTCGGTGTACATCGCTGATGTCCATGTGGGAGATGCCGCCCAGACCACAGCTGCCCTCGGAGCTTCCTACGAACTCCTGCACGGTGTGAAATTCGGGTTTAACTACAATTACTATGACAACCTCTTTGCCAACTTCAACCCCGAAGACAGGACCTCGGAGCCGGAGGACGGAGTCAACCCGGATGCATGGAAAGTGCCCGCGTATAACCTGATGGACATTTATGCGGTATACCGCTTCACCATTATGGATTTCAATGCTTCACTGGTGGGAAACATCAACAACCTCTTCGACACAGAGTATATTTCAGATGCCTATGACGGGGCTACAAACGACTGGGATTCAGCCGAGGTTTATTACGGCTGGGGCAGGTCGTGGTCCGTTACCCTGAGGGTGAACTTTTAAGCGAGTACATGAAGCATAAAACTTAAAATACAGAAAATGAAAAGAATAGCATATTACCTGATGATCATGGTGTTCGCGGTTGTTGCCTGCAATCCCATGGAAGACATCAACAACGAGCTGGATGAGATGGATACCGGGTACACAGGTACTTTTACCTATGTGCTGACGTCTGACGACTATGCAGACATCGCCGATCTGGCCCTCCTGGCCGATCCGGGCGATACCCTGAATGCCGCCTTCATTGCGAGCAACGAATACTTCACCGACGAGGTAGCCGCGGCTACCTACGTTCCACTGCTGATTCCCGAGATGTATCCTGCCCTGGGACAGGGATCCAGTGCGATGATCACTTATAATTACAGCGGTGCATTGCCCGAGGACTATACCATGTACACCGAGTCCGATTATTATGCTCTCGGTGAAGATGAGTACAGCAGCATCGACGAGGTGGTGGATTATGCCGGCTACTATTCCCCGAGCTATCCGCCCGAGGTATACATCCCTTCGGTACTTGCAGAGGGTGTTGCCGATCCCCAGGACGAAGACATCCTCCTGGTGGAGTATATGTATTCCACCACGGATCCGAAGATCGATTTTGAAAATGTCAGCGATGTGAATATGTTCATTGAGGGATTTACCGAAGAGGCCGACGGGCTGGGACAGTTCACGGCCACCAGCGTGACCGGCGACCAGGTTTGGGTCTGGGACCAGTACGGGGATGGGAACGCCAAGATGTCCGGGTATTCGGGCGGGGCACAGCCCAATGAGGACTGGCTCATCTCTCCGGCAATCGATCTGTCCGGTCTGGATGAAGCCTCGCTGCACATTCTGCAGGCCATCAACTACCTGAATGCCCAGTGGGATCAGATCAAGATCTATATCTCCACTGATTATAACGGATCCGATATTGCAGGAGCCACCTGGAATGAGGTGACCGTGCCGAACATGCCCACGGGTGACAACTGGAATTTTATCGCTTCCGGTGCCATTGACCTGTCCACCTACCTCGGGCAGAGCATTTATGTCGCATTCAAGTATGTTTCCAGTGACACCAATGCTGCGACCTGGGAAGTGGCCGAGGTCAAGGTGACCACACCGGGAACGGCGTCCGTGATCGGTACTGCACCTGATAAATACAGGCATTTCTATCTGTTCTCCGACGGAGAGTGGATGAAGGCCCCCGGTGTGTATAACGTGAACGCTGTAGATTACAACGCCATGGGCTCACCTGGAAAATACGACAATTTCTCAGGAACGGATAAACCGTCCGATTACATCCCGAACCTGCTGTCCGCCAGATTCCCGTTGGCGGGAGAAGGCACCGAGGTGATTGTGGTCTACAAATACTATGCGGGTTATACCACGACCCTGGCAGCCACCTATACCTATAGCAGCGGGAGCTGGGTATCGGATTATGACTTTATTGCTGCCAAAGAGGCACAGTTCCTGTACGGCGGGACAGGCTGGGTATTCGATCCAACTGTGACCATTACGATGGTAGCCAGTGATTATCAAATCATTGTGGACTATGTAAGGGACCATGTCGGCGCCGAATATGTGGACAGCTACGGGACCGGAGAAAGCTATTTCGGTGCGGGCTCCTACTACGTGAACTTTGACCTGAGGCCCGGATACTGGGAAGCTGATGTCTTCGACAGCTGGCAGGATGCCGTGACCACGGCCATCGGGACAGCGCTCCTGCCCGCAAGGTTCCCCAATGCCACCACCCAGGTAAACGGTGTGGACATGTACTATATCGTGAATTTTGCCACCTACAGCGGTGCCGCGGGGAACTACTCTGCCAAGTACCAGGTGACCAAGTCGGGTCCGAACCCCGAATTCACCCTGGTT